>JAJYGL010000090.1 GCA_021790625.1 Pseudomonadota bacterium
TGCCCACTCTGCATTGAGCGCATGGCATGAACACGCTGGTTATCGTCGAGTCACCTTCCAAAGCAAAAACCCTGAAAAAATATCTGGGCGAAGAATTTGACATTCTCGCCAGCTATGGACACGTGCGCGACCTCGTGCCAAAAACCGGTGCCGTCGATCCGGACAATGACTTTTCCATGCAGTATCAGCTCATCGAGCGCAACGAAAAACACGTCGCCGCGATCCTCAAAGCCGCACGCAAAGCAAAGCAGATATTACTCGCCACCGACCCGGATCGTGAAGGCGAAGCGATTGCCTGGCATCTGTCAGAAATTTTACAACAGGCTGGCATCAAATCCAGCATCCCCGTTACCCGCATCGAATTTCACGAAATCACGCCATCGGCCATTCGGCAAGCCATTGAACATCCACGCAAAATCTCCATGCCGCTGGTGGACGCGCAACAGGCGCGTCGCGCACTCGATTATCTGGTCGGTTTCAACCTGTCCCCACTGTTGTGGCGCAAAATTAGCCCCGGTCTCTCGGCTGGCCGGGTGCAAAGCCCTGCACTGCGACTTATCGTGGAACGCGAGCAGGAAATCGAAGCCTTTGTGGCACGTGAATACTGGAGTGTTCATTTCGATAGTCACAAGGCGCAACAAAACTTGACTGCCCGCCTGATCCAGCTCGACGGCAAAAAACTGGAACAATTCAGCCTGCCAGACGAAACCAGCGTGCAGGCTGCCCTTGCACCTTTGCTGACTGCGCAACACGCCACCGTTGTCAACATCGAGAAAAAACGAAAAACCCGTCATGCCGCACCACCATTCACCACGTCCACCCTGCAACAGGAAGCCGTGCGCAAGCTGGGCATGACCACCGATCGCGCCATGCGTACCGCACAGCAGCTGTATGAAGGTATCGACACCGGGCAAGGAACCGTTGGTCTCATCACCTACATGCGTACCGACGCCGTCAATCTGGCACAGGACGCCATTGCAGACATCCGGCAATACATCGGCAAACACTTCAGTGCCGACTATCTACCTGCGGCTCCGGTCTATTACCGCAACAAAACCAAAAACGCTCAGGAGGCGCACGAAGCCATCCGTCCGACACTGATTGCCCGCACCCCGGAATCACTGCGCACAGTACTGACCAGCGATCAGGCACGACTATATGAACTCATCTGGAAACGCACGCTAGCGTGCCAGATGAGTGCAGCGCAATTTGACACCGTCAGTGTTGATTTTTCTGTTGCCGACACCCGCCACCTGTTTCGTGCCAACGGCCAAGTTCTGGCATTTGCCGGTTTCATCGCCGTATATCAGGAGAATCAGGACGATAGTACCGAAGAACAGGATGCGCGCCTGCCAGCACTGGAAACTGGCGAAAAACTGCCCATCGACCGACTGTACAGCACGCAACATCACACCCAGCCACCACCTCGCTATACCGAAGCCAGCCTGGTCAAAACGCTGGAAGAATATGGCATTGGCCGCCCTTCCACTTATGCCAGCATCATTTCCACCCTCAAGGAACGAGAATATGTCGATCTCGACAAGAAGCGTTTCCTGCCCACGCCAACCGGACGACTGGTCAACTGCTTTCTCACCAGCCATTTCAGCCACTACATAGATTATGACTTCACCGCGCGGCTCGAAGACAAACTGGACGATGTCGCCAATGGCGAACTGAAATACCGCCCACTGCTCAATGAGTTCTGGCAAGATTTTTCTGGCATGTTGGCGGCCAAGGCCGACGTCGCGCGTGGTTGCCCCATCAACGACGAAGTCTGTCCAAAATGTGGCAACCCACTATTTTTGCAAGCCAGCAAACGCGGGCCATTTATCGGTTGTTCGCACTATCCAGAGTGTGACTACACCCGCCCTTACCATCAGGGAGCAGAACAGGAACCGCAAACACTCGGCACTGACCCCGTCAGTGGAGAACCCGTACGTCTGCTCAATGGGCGCTATGGCTGGTATGTGCAACTGGGTGACATCCCGGAGGACAACACCATCAAGCCTCGACGTGCCAGTTGGCCCAAGGACAAACCCGTCGCTGAAGCGCAGCTTGCCGACGCACTGCGCCTCTTGTCGCTTCCTCGCACTCTGGGCACCCACCCGGACACCGGCGCTGTCATTGTGGCCAACATCGGCCGCTTTGGCCCCTACCTGCAGCACGACGGCAAATTCAAATCCATTCCAAAAGCCGATGACGTGTACCATGTCTCGCTGGACAGAGCACTGGAAATCCTAAGCCTGCCAGCCACCGCCCGCGGCCAGCAGGCCAGTGGCAAGCCGCTGGGAAAACATCCGGCTGACGATGCACCCGTCACCCTGCATGAAGGCCGCTACGGCTGGTATGTCAAACATGGCAAACTCAATGCCAGTCTGCCCAAAGACCTTGATAACGAACAGCTGACCCTTGACGAAGCCGTGTCGCTGCTCGCCGCCCGCGCACAAGCTGCCAAGCCTGCCCGAACCGGCCGCGCGAGCACCGGAAAATCAACGGGAAAGTCAACGGGAAAATCTGCCAGAAAACCAGCCAAATCCACGACCGGCCGG
>JAJYGL010000132.1 GCA_021790625.1 Pseudomonadota bacterium
AACTGGAAGATGGAAAGTCGCGTGGTGTGGACGCGCGGACTTTGCGGGAACTCCGGCAAACGGTGGATGCGGCGCAGGCCAGGCTGGATGCTGACGGTGATGATATGCGTAATCAGCAGGCGAATCCATTCGTTCAACAAGGAGAAATGCAGGCCGAACGTTTACAGCCTTTGCTTGAGCAGCGCCGGCAGGTGCAGCGACAGCAAGAGGAGCAGTTGATGCGCAAAAAAGCGCGTGAGCGTGAGCGTGAACAGCAAGCGCTGACGGAACAGCAGCAACAGCAATCCGCTCAGCAGAATCTGCTGTTGCAGCAGCAGGCGCTCATCCAGCAGCAACAGAATCTGCTGGCGACGCAACAAAATCAATCTGGCGGCGTACCTTATTGGGAAGACGGCGGCGGTTGGTTGATGCAACCAATAGGCTGGACGCCCTGGTGGGGGCAGGGAAACATCCCACCTTACGCCGAGCCGGGAAATGGGCCAAACCGGCCATTCAGGCCAAATCGGCCATCTCCGATATCGCGTCCAGCCGCCAGATAGCAATTCTCCTGTTGGATGCTGCCTCGGATGCTGCCTCGGATGCTGCCTCGGATGTTGCCGAGGCGGCGTGAAGATATTAATCCGTGTTATCAGGTGTGTCGGTAGGATTGGCTTGCAGGACATCACCATCGACGACATTTGTCGCAAATGTGCCGATGGCGTTGACGGCAGCAAACAGAGAACTGTCTTCTGTATGTTGTGTGTACCATGTGGTGACGCCAGTGATGGAAATAGCTGTTGTCAGCATCGATACGGTGGCGACGATGTACCATTTGCGTTGTTTCATGATCATCTCCTGTGAAGGACGAGTGATGTTTTCTCGCTTAATATCCAGCAGGAAGCGTGCCAGAAATCAGGATGACTTGTTTTTTACATAACACATTGGTTTTACATTGCTTTATTTCGAACGATATTTTTTGCCGCATGTCAGTCGCGTGATAAACGCACGTTTTTGATGCGGCACAAGGATGGATTTGCACTGTTTGGTGAATATCGGTTTCGGCATCGGTATCATGTCGTGATGACGCCGTTAAATTTCAGCCCAAATTACAGCCAGTAAGGAATGCGGCGCTGGTAGCGGCCATAAAACCACAAAGTGATTGCCCAACCTGCCATTGCCATGATGGCGGTAACTCCCCAGTTGACTGCGCTGGGCATTTGCCCGAGCAACGGGGCGCGCACGATCTGCAACAGGTGGTAGACAGGGTTGAGTTGTACCAGCCAGAAACCGGCGCGTTGTGACAGGGAGCCGGGTATCCACATCACGGGAGTCAGGTAGAACAGGACTTGCAGGAGGCTGGCGATCATCTGTGGCAAGTCGCGGTAGCGGGCGCACAGGGTGCCTAAAAATAGTGCCATCCAGATCAGGTTGACTGCTGCCAGGGCGAAGCCCGGAATGCTCAATAGCGCTACCCAACTTACTGATTTACCAACAATCAGATAGACGACGGGCACAATGACGATATTGTGCATGAAAATGAGCGTGTTGCGCCATACGGTGCGCATGATGTGCACAAATAATGGAATCGGTAGCTGTTTGATGATGCCTTCCGAATTGATGAACCCCATACAGCCTTCACTGATGGTGACAGAAAAAAATCCCCAAAAAATCATGCCAATAGACAGATACGGCAAAAATTCTTTCATGGGAGAATGAAAAATCCGACTGAAAACCACGCCAATGGTGGCAATCATGATGGCCATGCTGAGTGTCAGCCAGAACGGGCCGAGTGCCGAGCGCCGGTAACGTTGCTGGATATCTTGCCAACCCAACATGCCTATCAGGGGGTAACGTCGTATGGCGGCGACAATATCCGTTGTTGCGATGTGAAGACTGCTGGGCGTCATGGCGCGTCGAGTTGGGTTCATGCGGTGATTCATGTCGGATTGTGTTCGTTCAGGTACGCCAGTAGAACGACTGCGTGGTTGTGTTTCTCATCTTTTGCGGCGTATAACAGGGTAACCCGTTGATGCTGTTTCAGTAACGTTTGTATTTGCTCTGTGGTGGCTGGGTGCTGTTCCAGTTCTGCGATATATTCTTGCTGAAATGTTTGCCAGCGTGCTGGATCGTGGCCAAACCAGCGGCGTAACGTTGCGCTTGGCGCAATATTTTTTAACCAAAGATCGATTTGTGCGGCGGCTTTGCTCAGTCCTCGCGGCCACAGACGGTCAACCAAAACCCGGAAGCCATCTTCCGGGGATGCCGCCTGATATACCCGCTTGATCTGTAAAACGTTTTCCAAGGCGCTTATACTTGCCCGGTGAGATGCTGGTAACGCGCGGTCAGTTGCTCTTCGGTTTCCTCTACGCCAGTAATGATGCAGTCGACTGGACAGACTTCAACACATTGCGGTGTGTCATAATGGCCGATGCATTCGGTACACTTGTTGGGGTCGATCTGATAAATGGTCTCGCCTTGCGAGATGGCTTCGTTGGGGCATTCGGGTTCGCACACATCACAATTGATGCATTCGTCGGTAATCATGAGTGACACAGTGAATCTCCCTTGTT
>JAJYGL010000229.1 GCA_021790625.1 Pseudomonadota bacterium
CACCCGTAAAAGGCCGCGTACTGCCATATTCCTGCAAACTTCGATGGAAACGCTCAAATTTGTTGTTTTTTCCGGTCAACCCTGCCACAAACACCGGCTTCCCGGTAAAACTGGCCTCTGACGCCATGTTCACGGAATCTGCTGTCACCACAATCCGATCCGCCAACCCCATCCAGGCAAAATAAGGGTTCTCCCCTTCGCCCGACCAGAATTCGGTGGGCAGTCCCTGCAAGCCATCCTGCAAAACGCGTACAAAAGCAGCATCCGTGCGCCGTGAGGGAGTAATGAGCGCGCTGCCACCACTCTCACGCAGTGCCCGCGACAGATGCGCCGCCAGATGTTGGGCAAAAGTTGCACCCAGTTGATATTGCGAATTGTTGCCCCCTAACAATACCGTCACCCACGGATGGGGAAGGTGTTGCAGACGGGGCAGGAAATGCTGCGCCTCATCTGTCATGCGTCGAGCAGACATGCGGTTGACCGCCCCAAGCGCCTCAATGACATTTTCACCTTGGCAATGATCGTGATGAGAAGCGACGATGATGTCAAAATGCCGAAAACCAACCCGGGGATGCTGAATGCGGATGTTTTTTGTTTTACCGCCACTGGCGCGGCGAATGGCAATCGACGCTGCCACACTCATGCGCCCGGTGCCAATCACAACATCCGGCCATGGTGGGCAAAGCGAATCGCTATCCGCCGAGAGGCTCTGCAATGGTTTCCACCACAAAGCAGGCGGCAGATGTTTCCAAGGGGCAGCAGGAATGATACGCTTGACGGTATAATCCACCCCCAGCGCTTCCGCCAGCCCAATCGACTGATTGTCCATCCCGATCAACCCATTGGACAATACCCAGGCAACGGGCTGCGTCATGCCCTGCCAACGATATCAGGCCACATCGCGACGGGCCTGAAACAGACGCTTGAAAAATGCCGAAATGCCATGACGGCTCTGCTCGCGCTGCTTGACATCTTCACTGAGCACCCAGTTTAACTGCAAGGTTCGGCGCTGACCGACATAGGGTTTATGACCGTGCCAGGAATTTTCGCTGCGCCGAAACGCCAACAGCGTACCCATGGCAGGCGGCACCTCCGCCGCATAATCCTCCAGATCGTCCCCGGAACGCAAAATACGCAAACGCCCGCCATTGTTTTGCCAGTCGGCATTAAAATACAACAGCATCGTAATCAGCTTTGTTTTGCTGTCCGTGTGAATGCGTCCGTCGGACTCATCCGTATGACCCCGCACCGTAATCATGGTCGGCCTGCCCGTCAAATCCAGCGCGAATTTCTGTTCGACCAGATGTCGAAATGCATCGCCCTCCAATTCACGCATCAAGGCCAGAAACGCTGGCCCCGGCTTCAAAGTGCCAACAGGAAAGCTGCCCGCCTTGTCAATGACCGGAAAATCGGCTGCGGCACGCGCCAGCGCCTCAGGATGCACAAAATCGGTGACCACCAAGTGGTCATACGGGTCATGCAATAATGGCGTGGATGCGAACTTGTCCAAATCGAGCATGACAGACGCCTCATGCGGCGTATGCGCCATGCCGGACATTGCTACAGACTGTTTTGCTGATGTTGTTTCAGACGCTGCCGCCACCATTCAGACTCCATCATCCAGATTATACCAAGGCCGAAGTCTAGCGCTTTTCTGTCACAAAATCAAAAGCGCCCTGTCTCAACAGTGCCACAATTCAAACAACATTTTCAACCATCGCAAAATCATCGCACCATTTTTTACTTTTTGCGCTTGAAAATAACGCCACACCACCCCATTTGACGGAACAACCAAAACAAGGAGTTTTTCATGCCTGACGAAAACCATACCGCCAATACCGCCAATACCGCCGACAACGCTGAAGGCCAGCATGTGCCGCACGGGGACACCGAATCATCGCCCAGCCCTGAACAGGCATTGCGGCAAGCAGAACTGCTGGCACAAGAACACCACGACGCCTGGTTGCGCGCACGCGCCGAGGCTGACAATATTCGCAAACGGGCACAAATCGACATCGCCAACGCGCACAAATACGCCGTGGAAAATTTTGCGACCGAATTGCTGGCAGCCAAAGATAGTCTGGAAGCCGCACTGGCTGACCAGCAATCCAGTCGCGAAGCGTTGCATGCCGGTGTCGCGCTGACGTTGAAGCAACTCAACGCTGCATTCGAAAAATCCGGACTAAAGGAAATCAACCCAGTCGGCGAGAAATTCGACCCACACAAACATCAGGCCATCAGCATGGTGGAATCCGACGCCGAACCCAACACCGTCGTTGCTACCCTGCAAAAAGGCTATCTGTTACAGGACCGCATCATTCGTCCCGCACTGGTAACGGTGGCCAAAGCGCGTTGACCAAAACAGACCGCATTGTATCGAGGACATCTTGAACTTTGGCACCATCACCTCAAGATAACTGACAACCGAATTTATGATAAAGGATGAAACATGGGAAAAATCATTGGCATCGACCTAGGCACCACCAATTCTTGCGTATCCATCATGGAAAATGGCAGCGCCAAAGTGATTGAAAATGCCGAAGG
>JAJYGL010000160.1 GCA_021790625.1 Pseudomonadota bacterium
ATCATGGTCAATGATAGAAATAAATCAACGGAGGATGTCGAATGCAAACTGCGATTTCAGTGGTATCGGATAATGGGCAAGAACGCCTGATGTCGACAAACATGTCAGAACCGCACGCGTCGATTGGGTCGAGCGACTACAAAATCATCCGCCGTAATGGCGCTGTCGTCAGCTTTGAACCCTCAAAAATCGCCATCGCCATGACCAAGGCATTTATCGCCGTGCATGGTGGGCAGGCTGCGGCATCAGCCCGTATCCGGGAACTGGTCGATCAGTTGACACAAACCGTCGTGCAAGCGCTGATGCGTCGTTTACCTCACGGCGGGGCATGGCATATCGAAGATGTACAAGATCAGGTTGAACTGGCATTAATGCGCTCAGGCGAACACGAAGTTGCCCGCGCCTATGTGCTATACCGCGAAAAACGCAATCAGGAACGCGCACTGGCACGCAACACCTCTGCCGCCGAACCTTCTGCCATTCACATACAGGATGGCGATATCCGTCGTCCGCTGGACATGTCTTCCCTGTCAGCGCAAGTCGCCAGCGCCTGTCAAGGTTTACAGGGCGAACTCGACGTCGCCGCCATCGTCCACGCAGCGGAACGCGACTTGTATGACGGTGTCAGCCAGGCCGAAGTTGAACGTGCACTGATTCTGGCCGCGCGAGCCCGCATCGAGCAGGATTCGCAATATACCTACGTCACGGCACGCTTGCTGCTGGACGCCATTCGACGCGAAGTTCTGGGTCAACCTGTCAGCCAACAGGAGATGACAGAACGCTATGCCGAATATTTCCCACTCTATATCCAGCGCGCCATTCAGGCCGAACTGCTGGATGAACGACTGAACCAGTTTGACCTGACCCGTCTGGCGCAAGAAATTGATGCAACACGCGATTACCAGTTTGATTACCTGGGATTACAGACGCTGTACGATCGTTATTTCCTGCATATTGAAGAACAGCGCATCGAATTGCCACAGGCATTCTTCATGCGCGTCGCCATGGGACTGGCAATCAACGAAATCGACCGCGAGGCTCGCGCCATCGAGTTTTATCATGTTTTGTCCCGCTTCGACTTCATGAGTTCAACCCCCACGCTGTTTAATGCCGGTACCCGCCACAGCCAATTATCATCCTGTTACCTCACCACGGTTTCCGACGACCTGGACGGCATTTATCAGGCCATCAAGGAAAACGCCATGCTGCAAAAATATGCCGGCGGACTGGGTAATGACTGGACACCCGTCCGTGCCTTGGGTTCACGCATCAAGGGTACCAACGGCAAATCACAGGGAGTGGTACCATTCCTGAAAGTCGTCAACGATACCGCCGTTGCCGTCAATCAGGGCGGAAAACGCAAAGGCGCTGTCTGCGCATATCTTGAAACCTGGCACATGGATGTCGAAGAATTTCTCGACTTGCGCAAAAACACCGGCGACGACCGCCGTCGCACGCACGACATGAATACCGCCAACTGGATTCCAGACCTCTTCATGAAGCGCGTAATGGAAAATGGCGAATGGACGCTGTTCAGCCCATCCGATGTGCCGGATTTGCATGACCTGTATGGCAAAGCTTTTGAAACTGCCTATGTCCGCTATGAAGCCATGGCTGACGCCGGTATCATCCGTCACTTCAAACGGATATCCGCCGTTGGCCTGTGGCGCAAGATGCTGTCCATGCTGTTTGAAACCGGCCATCCGTGGATCACATTCAAAGACCCCTGCAACATCCGCAGCCCGCAACAACACGTTGGCGTCGTCCACAGTTCCAATCTGTGTACGGAAATCACACTGAACACCTCCAGCACGGAAATCGCCGTCTGCAACCTGGGTTCCGTCAACCTGGTTGCCCATCTGAAAGCCGACGGACAGGGTGGACAGGCACTGGATCTCGACAAACTGCAACGTACCATTCGTGTCGCCATGCGCATGCTGGATAATGTCGTGGATGTCAACTTCTACGCCGTTGGCAAAGCCCGCAACGCCAACATGAAGCATCGACCCGTCGGACTCGGTATCATGGGCTTCCAGGATTGCCTGTACACCATGCGAATACCTTACGCTTCTGAAGCTGCCGTCGAATTTGCCGACCGCTCCATGGAAGCCGTTTGCTACTACGCCTATCTGGCATCCAGCGAACTCGCCAAAGAACGCGGTTGCTACTCCAGCTTCAAAGGATCGCTGTGGGATCGCGGCATCCTGCCGCAAGACAGCCTGCAACAACTGGCGGAACAACGGGGAGGATATGTCGAATGCGACACCTCCAGCACACTGGATTGGGAAGCACTGCGCACCCATATCCGCCAACATGGCATGCGCAACTCCAATTGCGTGGCCATCGCCCCCACAGCCACCATCTCCAATATCGTTGGTGTGTCAGCCAGCATCGAACCCGCATACCAGAATATTTATGTCAAATCCAACCTGTCTGGTGAATTCACCATGACCAACGAATATCTGGTGCGCGATCTGAAGGCCATCAAATTATGGGACGAGGTCATGGTTGGCGACATCAAATATTTTGATGGCTCACTGGCGA
>JAJYGL010000280.1 GCA_021790625.1 Pseudomonadota bacterium
TGCGCTGAGTATTGTGCGTATTGCATTGATTATCCCTGTGTATAACGCAGGGCCACATCTTGATCGTCTGTTACCTGCCATACTTGGCCAAACGCTCAAAGTGGATGACTGGTTGGTTATCGACAGTCAATCGCAGGATGATAGCGCACAGCGTTTTCATGAGGCAGGCGCGCGGGTGGTAGGCATCCGCGCGCAGGATTTCAATCATGGTGGAACCAGACGATTGGCGAGCGAATTGGTGTCGGCGGACGTGTTGTTTTACATGACGCAGGACGCGATTCCAGCGAGTGATGATTGTTTTCGGCGCATGGTGGACGCGTTGTTGGCGGATGATAATGTGGGCGTCGTGTATGGCCGCCAGCTTCCACACCCTGGTGCAGGGGTGCTGGCTGCGCATGCCCGGCGGTTCAATTATCCGGCACAAAGTCGCGTGAAATCCTTGGCAGATGCGGTCAATATGGGCATCAAAACTTGTTTCACATCGGATTCGTTTGTGGTTTACCGGCGTGAGGCGCTCACAGAAGCGGGAGGATTTCCCCAGGATGCCATTGGCTCTGAAGATGCTTACGTGGCGGGGCAGATGCTGTTGCAGGGTTGGCGTGTGGTCTACGAAGCGAGCGCCATGGTGTATCACTCGCATGAATATACAGTACTGGAAGAATTCAAACGTTATTTTGATATTGGCGTTTTTTATGGCCGGGAAACGTGGATAGCCGAGCGGTTTGGAACGGCGGGGAGAGAAGGGTTGCGGTTTGTGCAGTCCGAGTTCATTGCGCTGTGCGAAGCTGGTCAGTATTGGCGGATTCCGGAGGTGTTTGTGCGGAGTGGCTTGAAATGGATAGGATACCGTCTTGGCTATCATGAACGCTTCTTGCCGCAGTACGTCAAGCGGCGCATCAGCATGTTTGGGAGATATTGGAAATGAATGCGGGGAAGTGGTTATGGGTTTCGGTGGTGTCATTCTGTTTTGTGCTTGCCGGTTGTGGAACGCCTGGCACGATTCCTTTGCCATCCGATCACGAGATGGCGGCGCACCGTATTCCAGTGCACGATATTCGCGAGTTGCCGCCGGCGGTGACCAGAGTGATGGCGGGCGATACCTTGCGTATCGTGCGGGATGCGCAGATTCCACCAGAGCGTGACGATACGGTCCTGTTTCCGGTCAGGCCGGACGGTAGCTTTGCTTATCCTGAGGCAGGATTGATTCATGCACAGGGCAAAACGCCTGAGGAAGTCGGGCAGCAGATCCGGCAAAGATTAGCCAAAATTTATCGGGAACCTGCCGTGACGGTCAACATTGCATCGGCGCCAGGCAACAAAATATACGTGGGAGGAGCGGTACGCAAATCGGCAGCATTTGACTTGGCTTCTGCTGTGACGTTGGATCAAGCCATTATTGCAGCCGGCGGAGTGTTGCCTTCTGCGGATAGTCATCATGTGGCATTGTTGCGCATGGGCGATGATGGTTTGTATCAGGTGTATTTCAGTCATTTCAACCGCTTGTTGCAACCATCTGCCAAGCATCAGATTGTCATGCTGCAACCTGGTGATGTGGTGTTTGTGCCGACTTCGGCTGCCGGAAACGCGGCGGCGGCTGTGGATTTGTATCTGAACCAGATGATCCCGTTCACTAAATATATTGGCATCGGTATCAATTACGCCCCGCCGACACCATGATGAACGAACGACAGATATTGATATGAAAATGGAAATGCCATGATAGAAATTCGCTCATTGAGGGATATCGTTAGATTATTGTTCATTTTTCAACGTGAAATACGCCTGGCATTCTGGCTCACATTGTGTCTTATCGTGGCAGGGGCTTATTTATTGCCATCGCGATATGAGTCTGATGCACGTCTGCTGGTGAAGCCCGGACGGGATTTGCCGGTAGAGTATAGTGACAGCCAGAATTTTGGTGCGCCAACCATCAACCGTGACCCTATTGTTGATGAAGAAAAAATGCTGCTGGGTCATCCGGTGATTCAGGAAGTGGCCAGATATTACCTGCAATCAGTCAAGCCTGTGCCGCCAGTTGGGTTCTGGAAAACAATCAAATATCACCTTAAACAGTATGCTGCCATCGTGACGGATGATCTTCGCTCTGTATTGGAAACACTGGGTGTGCTGGAACCGCAAACGGCTGAAGAGCGCCTGGAAACGAAGCTTGCCAAAGGGTTTAGTGTGACCCATGCCAACGGATCGTATGTGATGGAACTTCGTTTTATCTGGGATGATCCGGATATTGCCCGTCTGGTGGTAAAAAAATGGGTAGGCAGTTTTCTGGATGAACGGGCGCAGGCGTTACGTCGGCGGAGCCTGTATGAATTTTATGCTGCGGAAAGTAAAAAAATGGCGCAACGTATCGCTGATGTCAGCGCGGCCGTTGCGATTGATTTGAATGCCATTAATGGTACAGGTTCTCAAGAAAAGCTGACGAGTCTGAGTGATATGCTGGATAAAGTTTCTGCTGAGCGCATGGAAGCCTGGGTAGAGTGGAAAGCGTTGCGCAGCAGTGTTGGTGCTTCAGAAAAGCTGGTTGG
>JAJYGL010000131.1 GCA_021790625.1 Pseudomonadota bacterium
TATTTTTGGTCAACGGCATCAAACTCGTTGGCAAAATAGAATCTTTTGACCAGTACATGGTCATGCTCAAAGGCCACGACAACGTGAGCCAAGCCATATTCAAACACGCCATTTCCACCCTGTCGCCCTCGCGCCAGATCAATATCGACCTCGGTATCGACGAACAGTAATCCGCCTGACAAAAGCGATCCGATATTGCTGAAGTCAGCGACGCGGTGAAACCAATTTGCCGGCTGATATTACACAGCAGCATCAGCCCGGGATCAGACGGGCGCGCGAAGCGCATTTCCCCGCCACCATCGCCGACCTGTACGACCCGAACAAGATGCCGGAAAATCTACGCCATGCCCATGAACGCAACGGCGAAGTGCTGGAGCGCATCTACATTGGCCGCCGTTTCAAGAATGACACCGAACGGCTGGAAAAACTGTTTGAGCTATATACCAAGATGACAGCGGCAGCCAAGCCAGCGAAGCCAACAACGAGGGGAAAGAAAGCGTGATGGACTTGATCATTTACACCCCCGACAATGGTCAAACCCGGATCAATCTCCGGGTAGAGGGCGATAGCATCTGGCTGAGCCAGCTTGAAATCGCAGAGCCGTTCCAGACTACCAAGCAAAACGTCTCGCTCCACGCAAAAAACTTTTTTGAAGAGGGTGAGTTGAATCAGGCAGCAACCGTCAAGGAATCCTTGACAGTTCAAACCGATGGAAAGCCAAGCACGAATTCAGTTGTCAAAGTTTCCTTGACAACTGCTGTAGGAGAAAGCAGCGTGGGAGAAAACACATGAACGATAGCCCCATCAGCCTGACCCCACCGCCCGAAGGTTATGCCGACTGGCTGGGTGAACTAAAAATCCGCATCCATGCTGCCCAGCAGCGCGCCACACTGGCGGTCAACCGCGAGCTGGTGCTACTGTATTGGCAAATCGGGTACAACATTCTGGCGAGGCAGGCCGAACAAGGCTGGGGTGCCAAGGTGATCGAGCGGCTGGCTCATGACTTACGCACTGCCTTTCCCGAGATGAAGGGATTTTCCCGCGCCAACCTGATGTACATGCGCGCTTTTGCCGAGGCTTGGCCGGATGCAACAATTGTCCAACAAGCCGTTGGACAATTGCCCTGGGGCCATAACCTGGTGTTGCTCACCCGCCTGAAAGATTCGCAGCAGCGCCTAGCCTATGCCCAGAGCGCCATCACGCACGGTTGGTCGCGCAATATGCTGAACATCCATATCGAAACCCGCTTGCTGGAACGCACAGGCAAGGCCGTCACCAACTTCGAAACCCGCTTGCCCAAACCACAGTCCGATCTTGCCCGCGAGTCATTAAAAGACCCGTACCGCCTGGACTTTCTCGGACTCGGCTGCGAGGCAGGCGAGCGCGAGATCGAAAACGCCTTGATGAAACATGTCACCGAATTCCTGTTGGAGTTGGGCGCGGGCTTTGCGTTCGTCGGGCGACAGGTGCTGCTGGATGTCGGTGATGATGAGTTTTTCATCGACCTGTTGTTCTATCACTTGAAATTGCGCTGCTATATAGTGATCGAAATCAAGGGCGGTAAATTCAAGCCCGAACATTTGGGCCAGCTTGGGTTTTATCTGACCGCTGTCGATCGCCAGGTTAAAAGCGAACACGACAACCCCACCATTGGTCTTCTGCTTTGTAAAAGTAAAAACAAGATCGTGGCCGAATATGCTTTGGGCGACAAGACCCAACCCATGGGCATTGCCGAATACAAACTACTCGAATCCCTGCCTGCCGAGCTACAAACCAGCCTGCCCAGCATTGAACAAATCGAGCGCGAACTGGCGGGTGATGACACCATTATGGAAGACGACCCGGAGTAACCAATCTACCCAACCTCTCAACACATGCACTGTACCATCGGTGTCCATCACCACGGCATGCACCTGCGCATCCAGCAAGGCCAACGCGCTGGGAATGGCCCGTCCTCACCGCGTTTTTGAACAGCCGTTGCATCTGTTTCACTGACGGGATTTTTTACCACAGGCTTGCCACACTGGATTGTGGCAAGCCTGTTATTCAGGGTTATTTACACTGCCTTGCAGTAGCGTATAATAACCGTAACTTATTGATTTGGCGGAGAGAGGGGGATTCGAACCCCCGTTGGGATATTATCCCAAACACGCTTTCCAGGCGTGCGACTTAAACCACTCATCCATCTCTCCGTATTTCATCTGGCGAATATTTGTCCTTAAAAGCATGACGATAGAATTTCATCACGCTTAGGATGCAGTCAAAGATGCGGTGCCGTTTGCTGAAATGGTCGGGCAGTTTACCGTATCGTGCCAATGATTGCAAGAAATACGGGGTTTTCATGGGGGCTCAATGTGTTAAAATCCAATGTCCTGAATGCGTCATGTCTGATTGATACTGTTTATTGATACCGTTATGGCACACGCCGAGATTTCCCTGCTGGAGCAGTTGTCCACCAACAGCTCGCCTTATGTTGACCCTATTGCCCGTCTGGATTGGCGTGCGCTGGATATGTCTCGTCCCTGGTTACCTGCAGAGGCGG
>JAJYGL010000241.1 GCA_021790625.1 Pseudomonadota bacterium
TGCGCGATTTTGAATTGGCTTATGACGCATACGCCACATTTCAGCGTAAAATGGAGCGCTTCTGGTGTCTGCGCTGGTTGCAACAGGAAAACGTGAGTATTTGTCAGGCCACCGTCATCAAGGAAAATCTGGTTCGCCTGGATGGCCTTCCCTTGCTGACTCGCGTACCATCATTACCGACGACCATACCTGTTGGCAGCACGGTGCAGTTGCATATCGACCGAATCGATTTGCTTGACGTAGACTTATTCTGCACGCACATACCAACGACCGCTTTGGCAGAAGGTGAGTGACTTGGCCCGCACATCAACATTCAGATACATAAGCACCATCAGTTTCTGGCTGGCGCTAATTATTTCTCTGATACTGCACACCTCGATTCTGGCGCTGCATTTTTCACTGCCACATATCACCGCTCAAAATTTCACCCCGCCACAACTGGAACTGGTCTTGGTCAACAGCAAATCCACCACCATTCCGAAACATCCGGATGCATTGGCGCAAAGTAATCTGGACGGTGGAGGCAACACCGATGCCAACCGGCGGGCGAAAAGCCCTTTGCCCGCATCGGAACGTGATCAACGGGAAAACAACATTGCTGCTGCCCAAGCCGAAGTCCAACGCCTGGAAGCCGAAAATCGCCAATTAATGCAACAACTCAAGAGCGACTATGCTGTTCCGCCAAACCCTCCCCAATCTGCTACAGACGACCAGAACAGCAATTCCGGAAACAATGGGCAAGACGCCAGCCACAGCCTGGAAATGGCACAATTACAGGCACAAATCGCTCAACAATACGAAGCGTATCAAAAACGTCCCCGCAAGTTATTCATTGGCGCCCGCACACAAGAATACGCCTTTGCCCGTTACGTGGAAGACTGGCGCATCAAAATCGAACGTATCGGCAATGAAAATTATCCACCGGCAGCCCGCGAACAAAGAATTTACGGCAAACTGCAATTGACGGTTTCCATCAAAGCAGATGGCACACTGGATAGTGTTGAAATCACCCGTCCATCCGGGTCTACAGTTCTGGACAATGCCGCCGTCGCCATCGTCAAACTGGCAGCGCCTTACGCGCCTTTTTCCGAAACAATGCGCAAACAAGCCGACATTATCAGTATCACCCGTACCTGGACATTCGCACCTAGCGACGAACTGAGCACGCAGGAATAACGTATAATACTCCCCATCTTTTATCACTTGACAGGAAGCCATCCATGCAAACGGGCACCACGCTTAACCAGTTTCTCGCCGAAGAACAACGTAAAACCGGACAACAAAACACCGACATCCTCGAGCTGCTGACCACAGTTACCATTTCCTGCAAACGCATTTCCAGCGCCATCAATGAAGGCGCATTAGCCGGCGTCATGGGTAGCCTCGATTCCGAAAACATCCAAGGTGAAACGCAGAAAAAACTCGATGTCATCACCAACGAAATCTTCCTGCACACCAATGAGCGTAGCGGCCAACTCGCCGGCATGGCGTCCGAAGAAATGGAGACTGTCTACGATATTCCGGCAGACTGCCGGCGCGGCAAATATCTGTTGGTTTTTGACCCACTGGATGGCTCATCGAATGTTGATGTCAATATTTCAGTTGGCACCATCTTTTCAATTCTCGAACACAACAAAGTCAACCATCCGGTCACTGCGGATTTTCTGCAACCCGGCACCAAACAAATCGTTGCCGGTTATGCCCTCTACGGTTCGTCGACCATGCTGGTCATCACCACGGGGCACGGTGTCAACGGCTTCACACTGGATCGCGATGTGGGCGAATTCATGCTCACCCACCCCAGCATGACCATCCCGGCTCAAACCAAAGAGTTTGCCATCAACGCCTCCAACCAGCGTTTCTGGGAAGCGCCAGTACAGCGTTATGTCAGCGAGTGCGTAGCCGGAAAAACCGGCCCGCGAGAGCGTGATTTCAACATGCGCTGGGTCGCATCCATGGTCGCAGAAGTTCACCGTATCCTCGTACGCGGCGGTATTTTCATGTACCCCAAAGACACCAAAGACCCAACAAAAGCCGGGAAACTACGCCTGATGTACGAAGCAAACCCGATGAGCTTCATCGTAGAACAGGCGGGAGGCGTATCAAGCACCGGCCGCCAGCGTATTCTGGACATCCAGCCAGAAGGTTTGCACCAGCGCGTACCCGTCATCCTTGGCTCGCGCGAAGAAGTCGAGCGCGTCGTCTCCTATCACGCCGCAAACTAAGGAACCGCTAATCTATTCCCACATGGCCGCGACGACGGCTTGGTGGGATGCAGCGGCGCAGCATGATTAAGTGCCCACGTAAAAATAAGTGGACACCATTGTCGCTATTAATCCAGGCTTCCGGTAGATGTGTCCGTTAGCCGCTTACCTTACTAACTTGCTGACGCAAGTTAGTCTGCACCAACGTATCAATAAAAAACCGCCACAGAACTCTGCAGCGGCTTTTCAAATAGGGTGTCTGACGATGACCTACTTTGTCTCCGCCGGGCTTGCGCCCTTAACACGCCTGCGGCGGTTAGCGT
>JAJYGL010000233.1 GCA_021790625.1 Pseudomonadota bacterium
CCCAGTCTGGCGGCATGGGAAATCTCTCAAGACCTGATCGGCTTGGTGGGTTTGGTGGTGGCGGATTTTCGTCTGGACGTGTGGTAACGGTGTTATTACCCACCACCGTATCTACTTGGGGTTTTAATGTTGGTGTTGGTGTTGGTGTTGGTAGCTCAACGTCCGTTGAGCGTTCGTTTAACGTCAGTTCAACGTCCGTTGAGCGTTCGTTTAATTTTTCTTTGGTCTTTGTTCTTCGGGCGTTCACTGAGGCGGCGGCGGATATGCGGGCTTTTTCCTGCTTATCCCGCATACGATCTATTTCAGCGTCGCATCGCGCATGCGACCAGCCTTCGTCTGTAAGTTGGAAAAACTCGATCAGAACAGCCTCGACTTCGGCCTTGTTTTGGCGCATGCGGATAAGTCGCGCCACTTCAGATGGATCAGCGGGGAGCCTTGTTTCTCTGAGGTAATAGGCGTCCAGCATTCGGCGATAAGCCAAATCCTCCAACGGCTCAAGATGGGCTGTGTGGGCCGCATAATCGCCCAAATGGAAAGGATAGTAATTCATTTCCCGTCCATCCATTCATTGAGGTTTTTTGCGCCCTTGCTTGAATTGCATGGCTTGCACGCAAGAGTTAGGTTTTCTGGGTTATCTGATCCTCCGCGACTCCGCGGTATGATGTGGTCAAGCTCAAGAGGAATATTTTCTGCGCCACAATATGCGCATCGGTATCCATCACGAATCAAAATGTCATGGCGAAATTTTCTGTATTTGTCCTTGTTTTTGAGTTTTTCCAACACACGCTGAGTGATGGTTGGGTGGTACAACCGGCCATCGTCAGCAAGCTTCCAGCCGCGCAGCAGTATTGATTTGTTTTTGGCGAATTGAGCCAGTTTCATACCGATTCGTCCTGCGATGATTTCATCGTCGCCAGGAAGCGATCCGCATGGCACTTGCTGCCATGAAACCGTCCAGATCATCAGCAACCATGGACGCAGCTCAGGCGATGCAACAGCCCAGGTGTCGGACTGCATGACCTGATCGATATCTAGCTCAAACCGCCAGCCCTTGGCCTTGGTATCTGATGGATATGGCGGTGGATTCATTCGCAGAGTCCGTAGGCTGATGCGCAGGCCGTCGGCTCTGTCGTGCCTGCAAGTAGATCGAACTGACGACCTCCGCGTGTTGTGCGCGTCCATTCAATAACTGACTCGACTCGATTTGCCTCATACACACGCCGGTCAGCCATATTGTTATCATGCAATTCCTTGCAAAAAAACGTGGAAAATCCTCGTTTAGCTGTTTGAGACACGCGCGCCTCCCATCTGGATTTCTCTTCGAGATACACAGGAAAGCGCGCAACAATTTCTCGTAACTCGTCTTTGCCTGCGTTGATGCAGGGCATACATCCAACGCGATGCATGCCCTGTTTGTACAATGGGTTGGGTTGAATTTTCTGTTGTGCGCAAAACGCGAACACCTGCGCCGCAGACCAATCGACAATTGGCCGAAAAACCCACAAGCTCTTCCCGCTGCGCTCCATCTTCTTTGCGTCGCGCCGGTTCAAACTTTCATCGCGCCGAACGCCTTGCCAACTGATCACCTGATAACCAGCATCGATCAAATCAAGCTGAAATGCCACGGCCACATTTCGTTTTAACTCTTCTGTACAAAACTGAGCCTTCCTACTGGGAAACCGCCCCTTCCACATACACAAATCAAGAAAAGGGTTCCCTGTTGGGTGCAGCGCTGACAGGGCACGGCGTTTGGCCGAGTTCGTCCATCGCACGCGCCGCCCGCTCCCGATTTTGCGGGTTTTTTGTTTAGGCTCTTCTACCATAACCCCGTTGCGCTTAACCTTGTGCATGACAATATTTCCACGACCGTCGCGTTTAGGCACCGGGGTCTTGCCATCCATCTCGAAAACAGGTTCGATGTCATATTCTCTGCGTGTTCTCTGATCCCGAGCAATGAAAACACGTTTGGCCGCAATTTCCTGAGTAAAATCCGCTTTAAGCCGAACGATTGTGATGTCCAAGGCTTGTTCCAGATAACTCAGGTACTCATGAACCGCAACATGTTCATTTCCTGTATCACAGAAAATCGGAATGATGTCTTCGCGCTGACACCGCCCAAGCGCAATTAAAAGTGTGGCCGTGCTGTCTTTGCCACCAGAAACACTGATGACGTGCTTGATGCTCAAAATAACACCCCATGCCCTTTCGCATATAGCTTCTTGCGATATTTTCCAACGCCGCTATATCCAACCGAGCGCAATATTTCCAACATGATAGACAATATGATGCGAACATGCGTTCTATTGAGATCAGGCCAATTTCTGAGTCTCGGCTTGTCTACTTTGGCTTGTCTGGTCAGAATTGCCGCCATTGCCTTGAGTGCAGAAGATGGCGATGGCAGCGGTTCGTAATGCCTACTCTGCATTTTTGACCGCCTCCGGGTATTTCAGGGCTATGGCAATCTGCCATGCATGCGGAATGCCGATCTGTTTCCAGCGCGATACTGCTTGGCTGGTGATGCCGAAT
>JAJYGL010000283.1 GCA_021790625.1 Pseudomonadota bacterium
CCTGGCGCTTGTGGCCGGTGCTGTGGCCAAAACCGGTCAAACAGGATGGTATTATATTGCGGGTTCATCCCTGATGCGGACAAGCAGCGCATCGGTTTTTGCATCTCCATGACTTCGTAAAATGTATTAATCTGACAACCGCCCAAAACAGGGCGGTTTTTTTACTCTGAAAAAATCAGCTTGCAGAAAGTGACATCGAGGACGATTACAGCAATCAGGATGCAAACCCAAAGCCAAGCGCACCGCCAGCATGAACCGTCAGCACAATGCGCTTGCTTTCCGTGACACTGACGGCAACCCTTGAACTAGGCTTTTTTCTGGTCATACCTTCGGAACACATAATTTTTTGCATAAACCCGCAAAAAATGGAAGCGTAACCGAAACAACGATAATTTAATAACCGGATATAAAATCAAATAATCTATTTCATACGAAACCAATCGCTAATCTCACTATCAAACAGAACAGGTATTTGACCGCTTAAAACCGCAGTAAAAACATCACTATAAGATAATCCATCCGCCGGCATGAACCGTCAGCACAATACGCTTGCTTTCCGTGACACTGACGGCAACCCTCAACCGTGGCTTTTTACTGGTCATCCCTTCGGAACACATAATTTTTTGCATAAACCCGCAAAAAATGGGCAGTAAATCAACCAAACCACAAACAAGCACAAATCAAACAAACACAATTTATATGTCAAAAACCTGGGCATCAAATAAAAATTTTTTTAAAAAAAATCAAATATTTGAAACATTGGTCTCCCATTCAATCGAATGAACAGGAGGAGAAGAAGGAGGAACAGAAACAGGAGCAGAAGAAGAAGAAGAAGGAGCAGAAGAAGAAGGAACAGAAACAGGAGGAGAAGAAGGAACGGAAGAAGAAGAAACAGAAGGAACAGGTACATCAGGATACATATAACGAATAGGATTACGAGAAGCAATCACATCATAACACTTAGAAGATGAAAGACCATCAATCCGTTGGCCAGCAGAATCATAACAAATACAAGCATGAGATGAAGAAACACAACCGGAAATAAAACGAGGAACAGGGGCGATTTCAGGATAATCAGGCTCATGAGGAAGCAAAGATTGATGATTCGGCGCAGAAGCCAACAAAGAGGAAGAAGCAGAAGAAGCAGAAGAAAGAGGAAGGGAAGAAGAAGCAACAGGATGAAAACCAGACTTAACCAAAGAATCAACGGAATGATGAGAAGTAGCAAAACGATAACCAAAAAAAACAATAATCAAAAAACAAATAACCAAAAAAATCAAAAGCCACTTCAATTTAGCAGGCATACGAAAAGATTTAGACTGAAGAGAAGTTATAACGTCAGTCGAGGAATAAACATCAAAAACGGCCTTATCAAGTGAAGGACGATTAAAAGTTTCTTCCTTAGAAAACTCCAAAGAATCGCGACACTCGCCACATTCATATTGTTTAAAACCAAGATTAGTTTTAGCAAGATGAAGATGCCGACCGACAAGCCGACGAATAGCAACATCAAGTTGCAAAGGATGCTGGCAAGTCAAAATCCAGTCCTGACCAATATGGCGATGAAGCGCCAGCTGCTGGACAATAGCAGGCTGAGGTTTGCCAGCAGTACGAGACGGCCAGTAAAGGCCAGCCTCATCAATCAAATAAAGGGTACGGGGCAACTCAAGATTAGATGGCAGAGAATCAGAAAAATACTGGCCAGAACCGGAATACTCACGAACGCCGGAAATCACAACAGAACCGGGATAAAATTCATGCGCAAGCACCAAAGACAAAGCAGAAGCAGTCTTACCACAACCAGGCATACCAGTAATCAACGTAATCATAGAGCACCCAAAAAGGCAGCCGAGGCGGGAGCTAGCTCCTACGCCCCGGCTGCTATGCCATCAAAAAAATTTAAGAAAGAAATAAACCAGTACCGACTTGATAGCCAAAGCAATAAACAAAGAAAACCAATCAAGCAGCTTCATTTACCAAGAAGCCCAAACGAAGTTTCAGGAACACCAGATGCACGATTAACCGAAGCAGTAGCCCCCTTGTAAAACTGAGTTTTAATCACCAGCCGATAATAATGAAAACTCATCAAAATATTTAAGGCATGAATAACGCCGGTATATGACATACCCGTCAAAACGGCAGGATATGACGAACCAACAGAAACAAAAGCCGAAGAAATTGCCGTCTCAATGACCGTTAAAACGCCCTGAGCAAACAACAAAGCACCAAGAAACACACCAACACGCATTGCAAGAGACTGAACAATTGAAGCAACAACCAAACCGCCAGCCGTCACCCCAAGCCAACGCAAAGCGACCATCAACGGTTCAAAAATAATTGACAAAAGCAACGGCATGATTTTCCCCTTATAAATTCGTCAGAATAAAAAACCCGCCAACGTATGCAAGCCCGGTCATGAAGGGATACATCCAGTTCGTAAACTGGCACCATTGACTAAAAGGCAAAGTAGCAGACGTGTGCATGACCGTCAAAGTTTGATCAGTAAAAGGACAACCGCCTTGCGCATCCCCCGGAATAAACGCAGTCACCGCAAAATTTTGCGGATTCACAAAAGCCACCGAGCCGTTATTACCTGTTGCCGAAATGTTAGATGAATCAAAAGTCAGAGGCGTATTGTCGAACATCGGCGGTTGACTGGATGAACCGGCACCAGCAGCCCCCCCGGATCCTGCGGTCGAGGTTTGCGAAAAAGTGTTGCCGTTTGAATCCGTATAAGTGTTCGTAGTAGAACCACCAACAACCGCCGATGACGTATCAGTCGACGAAGAACAAGAAGAACCAGAACACGCCGTTTGTGTGGTCGAATTGGTTTTTGTACTACCGGGAGCCAAGCAACCCGTCATGTTATTAATCTGCGCAAAACCATCACCAGCAGCACAATCAGCAGCACTGGCAGGCGGTTGACCGTTTGTACCGGGTGACGTAGAAGGAAGCAAATTACTCGGCGTCACATTGTCCGCAGTAACACCAGGCGCAGAAGAAGTCGGCGCATTAGCATAAGTGCCGCCCGAATATGTACAGTCCTGACCACCAGAAACAACCGTTGAAGCGACACAAACAACTTTTGCTTGTGAAGCATTAACCACACAAGAAGAATTACCGTAAACCGGCAACTGAGAAGAATGCGAAGCAGGAGCAACACCGGCAGCGTAAGTTATCGTTACAGGCGAAGCAGTACCCGTCAGAGAACACGGCGGAGGACCAACAGGCGCACAAGTCGAAGAACTAGAAGAACTTAAAGTGCAATAACCAGAAGGATTAGTGCCAGCAGTAGCACCAGCCAAAACATTAGAAAGCTCAGTCTGACAAGTAGCAGATGTACCATAAGCTCCCAACTGAGTAGGAGTAGGATTAGAATTATCTGAAAACATCAAAATATAAGTACAAGAAGCAAAAGACTCACTACTTAAAAAGAATCCAAAAAGCAAAAAAGGCAGCAACAAAATAAATGAACGGAAGCGACGATTGATACTCCGGAAACATAATAATGACCTCATGTCAAAACACCCGATAAATAAGAGAACCAAGCGCACGGAAACCCCACGCCAGCGCCCAAACGCCAAGAATTAACAGCAAAATTCCCTGATAATCGCCAATGGTCAAAAGCGGATCAGGAGCAGCAGCCAATTGCGAACATGAAAACGAAGTACCAACAACAATTGTCGGAGTAGAACCTGATGCGCACTGAACGATATATTGATCCATTGTCACCCCTAAAAAACAAAAAGGGACTGCACCAAGCAGCCCCCCCGAATCGCTTACGCAAACGCACCGCGAATCAATTTCCAAGTTACCAGCAAAGCCAGCACGCCCAAAAACGCAGCACCAACCACCGGAATAGCTGTCGTCAAATCAGCAAACGCAGGAGAAATTGCAGTACCAACAGAAGCAGTCATAATTCACCTCATTAATAAAATTACCGGAAACGCTCCGGCAAACGTTCGGGAGACCCCCCCAAATCTTCAAGCACACCGGCGAACGTCATCCCACGACCGCACCGGCTCAGCAATCGACATATCCCGACGAGTAAAAGGGACAATGTTTCCCTCACACAAGTCAGCATCGGTCAGGCCAGCAGCGCGCAAATAAGACAAATGCAAAAACCAAGTACTACGCGGCATTGATGACCTCGTTTGCGACATACCAACAGACTTTAACAATGCCCATGTACGATGAGCCGCCAATGCACGCCCCTTGCTCGGCGCGACCTTTTCCAATTCCTCTAAAAGTTTTCCCATATCGGCCACCTCAATTTTTCCATCGCCCCACATACGCCCAAAATAATCAGAATGTTGTTTTTGCAAATCCTCAACCGTCAAATCCCACCAAGAACCGCCCGCATCATAAAAACGCCGAAACCACCGGGAACCGAGCTTCAATTCAAGACGACCCAAACGCGCCGCCTGTTCAAGCTGCCAGTCATCAACCATCAACTGGCGACCCTTTTTTAATAAAAATTCAAGCTGCGGCCCTTTGTGATAAGCCTTGCCCGAACGCAAACTGGATGAATGGTTCCAGTTCACCGTATCACCCGTCTGATTCGTCGGTTTGTGCCGCCCTGATTCAGTATTCCGTAGAACCCGCAGCCATGCCTTGACTTCACGATCAGACGCAAACAGGTAATTTTCTGTCACATCGACCCGCCGACAAGACCACTCAGACGCCGCCGGCAAAACAGCACATAGGGTTTTTTGCGCAGCTAAAAGCAACACGCCGGCACAATGCCGAATATCCGACGAGCCAAAAACGTTTAAACCATGCTCAAGCGCAGCAGGAGAGCCGCCAATCGTTAAAAACTCGTTATCGGTATCACGACTCACCGACCAGCACAAACCGTCCGTATCAGAACGCAAACTATCCAGATCAAGCCACGGTTTTTGCCACATGACTTGACCTTGAGAATCTGAACAAAAAACCACCCCCAAAGCCGCCTTAAATCGGTCCCGAATTGACACATCGAGACGATCAAGCGGATAGCGCAAAGTGAGCCAATCGATCATTTAGTCCAACCCGTTAGACTAAGTACGGGTGTTACAAGGACCCGTACTTGAAAATCAGTCAGTACCAACTCAAAATCAGGAAACGGCAAGACCCGCTGACGGGCCAAAAAATCAGCCTGTTTTTTTTCAAGCACAGCACGATTGAAAATGCGCATATAGGTACGCCGTTTGCCTGGTGCGAAATACATATCAGGCAGCCGAACGCATGGCAGACTGAACCGGAATCAAAACAACCCGGCCAATGATCAGACGTGAAAACGAATCAACATAGATGGAATTCGGCGCCAGTTGATAAAACCCGGGAGCATAAGGCTGTTGTCCATCCTCCAACGTGATTTTGACCGCCTGACGCAACAGCTCGCCAGTTCGGTCAACGACATTAGCATAACCGGTTTGATTGCGCATCGTGAACGGTTTACCGCTTTTTTTACTAATTCCCGAAAATTCTTCCACAGCAGCAGTTTTTATCTCAATTTTGATCATGATTTCAGCCCCGAAAATTTAACCTATCCCCAAAATTAGGAATAGCAAAATATAATCACAAATTTAGGAAGATTGTCAAGAACAAAATTAGGACTAAAATACGAACTATCGGTCACCGACCAAAAAGGCAAATCAACATGAACGCAAAAGAATTACTGCTTGAATGCAAAGTTCGACTCAAAATCGAATCAGACTATGGACTAGCCAAAAAGCTGGAAATACCAACCCAAAGATTAAGCGAATACATGAAAGGCAAAGTTAACCTGAACAGCTACGAATTAACGCGAATCGCGCTAGTACTGGGGCGCGACCCGATTGGCTTGATTGCCGCCTACGAAGCGGAGCACGAAAAAAACCCGGTCAAAGCGGCATTTTGGCAATCTTTTCTTCAGCGTGCCATCAAAGCCACAAAGACGGGCACGCTGGGGCTAATTTGTGGATTTATCTTACTGACAGGGTTCAACGTTTCAAACGGCCATAGCGGCCGTTTTAAGCCATCCTGAACTTCGTAAAATGTATATTATGTTAAATAATATCTGGTAATATGACCCGGTACCTCATGTACCTCATGTACCCCATGTACCCCATCAAAATATCAAATGGAACTGTCGCGAATAAAGAAAGTCAGACCGTCTGAAGCTGTTTGAAACTGGCGGCAAACCGGTTGGCTTGGTTTGCAATGCAGCGAATGGTCATTTCATTTCACAATCTTCCGGGCTTATCAAATTTCTGCAATAAAACTATGTGACTATGTCACTATGATTGCTCTTGTTTTTAACCTATGCCGTACCCATATCGGTAGTCCGGTAGATTATTTTGACGAGGTGTTTATGTTGCGAAACTGGATGACAGGTGTACTAGGTGCTGGTTTGCTGCTCGCAGTCAGTCTGCCTGCACTGGCTGATGCTCCAACAGTTCATGAAGTGTACGCAGTGGCAAATGCCGGTCATTTTGCGCAGGCGGAACAAATGATGCAGACGGTACTGCAACAGCATCCCGACAGTGCAAAAGCACATTATATCGACGCAGAGATATTATCCCGTGACGGCAAACTGAATCTTGCCCGCAGTGAACTGGCGCGTGCGGAGCAACTCGATCCGGCTCTGTCTTTTGCCAAACCTGCTGCCGTGCATGCTCTGGAAGCCAGTCTTGCGGCGTCAGATGCGACAAGCTCCGGTGTGAGCACATCACATCGGACCGGGTTTCCCTGGGGACTGATGCTGATGGGAATCGCGGGCATTTTTCTTGTGTTTGCAGTTATTCGTTTGTTTTCTGCCCGTAATACCAACGTCATTCAGGGCAATCCATACCAACCTAACGGCATGATGAATAACCCTTATGGTACTGGCCCGACCTCCCCCATGGGAGGAGGGGCAATGGGTGGCGGCATGGGTGGTGGAATGATGGGAGGCGGTGCGGGATCGGGAATCATGTCCGGGCTTGTCACAGGTGCCGCCGTGGGCGCAGGCATGGTGGCAGGCGAAGAACTGGCGCACCATTTTCTGGATGGCGATCACAATGCCGTGCCAGCGGGCAATGATGACAACTGGGGTTCTTCCGTGAACAATGACATGGGCGGCAGTGATTTCGGTGTGAATGATGCCGGTTCGTGGGACGATGGCAGCAGCGCCGGCGGTAGTGATTTCGGAGGTGGCGACGACTGGTCATGATTCTTGGTGCGAAGGTACGATGGTTGCCTGAGGCTGCTTGATGCAAAACGCCCCTGCCCTGCCTGATCTGGAGTGCGCTCCGGCGTGGTTGCTCCGTGCGCTCGATCAGGTGCGGGATGAGGTGTATTGTGTTGATGTGGACAATTCGTCTTTGCTGTATGCCAACTATCCGGCGCTACAAAATTTGCAATACCCGCTGTTTCGGTTGCGCTCTCTGAAGTTTAAAGATATTTTTCCGGAATATACACCGGATTTTTTTGGTCGATTTTTTGCTGATTCGGCGAACACACCCAACGTTTGCGAGGCGTTCGAAATCCGCTTGTTGCGCCGGAATGGGACGCGCTATACCGCATTGTTTTACATACTTGTTTCCTTGTTTGACCAGCGTCCCTGTTATTTGCTGATCGGGTACGATGCCAGTATGGCCAAGGCTGCCGCGCGAGCCATGGAGCTGAGCGAATCACGTTACCGCGCCATTATTTCAAATATTCCCGGACTGATTTTTCAGTGTTCGCGTGTCGCGGAACACAAGCTGAACTTCCAGTATCTGAACGAACATTGTGAAGATTTGCTGGGCGTTTCTTCCGCGAAGTTATATGACTGTCCTGATCTGTTTACAGAAATGATGCTGCTCAAGGATAGCGAAAAATTCTGGCACACACTCGATGAATCCGGCAAGCAACTCTCTATGTTAAACTGGCAGGGACAAATCCACATCGCCAAATGGCAAGACACCAAATGGATCAGTATCCGGGCGACGCCGCAGCGCTTGCTCAATGGCAGAATCTTATGGGATGGTGTCATCACCAACATTACCGACACCAAGTTAAAAGAAATTGAACTGACCCGTTCGCGCGCGCAACTCGCTGAGCTGTCCGCGCATATTCAACGGGTGAAAGAAGAAGAACGCACCCGGATTGCTCGTGAAATTCATGATGATCTGGGCGGGAATCTGACTGCCGCGAAAATGGCGCTGGGATTACTGAAACGCCGTTTTGACGACACGAACGCTGTCGTACGTGAGAAAATTGACTACGCTACTCACCTTCTGGATCGCACCATCGATTCCATTCACCGGATTGCCGCAGACTTGCGCCCTAGCGTGCTGGATTTCGGGCTGATTGCCGCCATCGAATGGCAGGCAGCCGAGTTTGAACGTCTGTCGGGCATTGCCTGCCATTTTCACAGAAGCCTGGAAGAAATTGCGCTGGATGATACGACATCTGCCGCTATTTTTCGTATTTTTCAGGAAGCGCTGACCAATGTCAGCAAACATGCACAAGCCAGTGAAGTACGCGCCAATCTGTCTGTCAATCACCAATCGCTTTATTTGCACATTGCCGATAATGGACAAGGAATGAAAAAATCTGAACAAAACAAGTCTGATTCCTTTGGCATACGTGGTATGACGGAGCGAGTGGCTTCCCTGCACGGCGATTTACGCATAGAATCCGAAATGGGAAAGGGAACGCATCTTTTTATTCAAATACCGTTGGAACAGAAAGCTGGAACAGAAAAATGAATAAAACAATTCGAGTATTCGTCATCGATGACCACGCTATCGTACGCGAAGGCGTCAAGCAAATATTGGCCGAAACGGCAGACATGATTTGCACCGGGGATGCTGACAACGGGCATGAAGCCATCCGTCTTGCTCGCAAGGGCGAATTCGATATTTTGTTGTTGGATTTATCCATGCCCGAACGCGGAGGCATAGAAATCCTGAAACAGATTCGCAAAGAAGCACCAGAAATCAAAGTGTTGGTGCTTTCCATGCACAAGGAAGATCAATATGCTGTGCGAACGCTGAAAGCGGGTGCTTCCGGTTATCTGAACAAACAAAGCGCGCCGGACGAGTTGGTGGTCGCCATTCGGGAAGTTTTGGCCGGACGCAAGTACATCAGCAAAGAACTTGCACAAGCGTTGGCTGAGCAAATCACCGGCGATCATCAGGCCGCACCCCACGAAATTCTTTCCGACCGTGAATACCAAACCCTGACCATGATTGCTTCTGGAAAGTGCGTCAGTGATATCGGTAAAGAATTAAATCTTTCAGTAAAAACCATCAGTATGTATCGCTCCCGATTGCTTCAAAAAATGAAGCTGAAAAATAACGCCGAACTCATGTACTACGCGATGAAAAACAAGCTGGTTTCCTAACCCGGACTATGCAATCCTTGTTTTTTATTTTGACATTTCATGCTAGCAATTAGGTCACCGGCCTTTAGGCCGGTGGATGTTTGGTCAGGGAGGGGTGTGCATCCCCTCCCTGACTGCGCCTTTAAAACCTCGCCGTTCAGGGCGAGGTTCGGCGCTCCTTCCGGCCTGAAGGCCGGGGTTTTAAACCAACAAGGAAATAGGATAAATTCAGAAAAAACAAACCAGAAATCCGGGCTGTTTTTTTGTTTCTCTAAAGTAATCACTTTTGCTGCCGTTATTCCGCCCTTTGCCTTTTCTTTTGTCCGCTATCATGACAAGTAACAACATCAGTTTTGTTCTGATAGCACGGAAGCGAGCGCAATCATGAAAGACCAGTCAACCCAAACACCCGCAGAAATTGCCAAAGAGGCTTTTCGCCGCCTTGCCGTTCAACGCATTACGCCAACGCCCGAAGCCTATCGCGCCATTTACAATGAAATCGCCGGTGTTTCATCCACGGCCGCTGCGGAAAGTGTGCTGGAAAATTTTGCCGCCCAACTAAGTCAGACAACGGGAGAGCTTTCCTTGCTGGGCAAACGCTTGCTACGTGAAGCAAAAGAAAGCAACTGGCAAGAGTATGAAACCAGCTTGCTGAGTGTCCTGGATACATTGAAACAGCCGCAACAAAAACAACCAACCGCTGCAATCGTCGTAGAAAAAACCAGCTCGCATCATGCGCAGATGAAACAATTGCGGGATTTGCTGCATCGCACATTGACCTTCGCGGTTGCCACCCTGCTGGCCAATGTACCAGAACTGGCGGCTGAGGCTGCTGCGTTGGGTGAAGCCATTCGCGCTGCCGAAAACGAAAATGAACTGGCAGAATTAGGTAACCGATTGAAACAGATGTGTTTCCGGATTGAGCTCAAAAGCAGCGATATCAATGAACAACAAGAAATGCTGTTACGTCTGTTCCGCCTGCTGTTGGATAACGTGGCATTTCTGCTGGATGATGACAGTTGGCTGCGCGGACAGATCAATGTCGTCAAGAATTTGATTGAAGGCCCCATCAATCATCGCGCGCTGGAAGATGCCTCACAAAGTCTGAAAGAAGTCATCTACAAACAGGGCACCCTGAAGGACAGTTTGTCAGAAGCCAAGCTGACTGTCAAAAACATGATTGCCATCTTCATCGACCGCTTGGGTGGCATGGCTGCCAGTACCGGCGATTATCACGGCAAAATGGATATGTATTCACAAAAAATTGCGCAAGCACAACATATCAGCGAACTGAACACGATTTTAAACGACGTCATGCGCGATACGCGACACATGCAGGAAGAAGCGCTGCAATCACGCGATCAAATGTTGAGCGCACACACAGAGGCTGAAAATGCCGAAGCTCGTATCCGCGCCCTGGAATCCGAATTGGCGGAGTTGAGCGCCATGGCCAGTCACGATCAGCTCACCAATAGCCTGAATCGGCGTGGCCTGGACGATGCCATCGAACGCGAGCAGGCTCGTGCAGACCGCCAGGGTACCGCATTGAGTGTTGCACTGCTCGATCTGGACGATTTCAAAAAATTGAACGATGAACATGGGCATAATGCCGGTGATGAAGCGTTGATTCATGTGGTGCGCATCATCCGTGACACATTGCGCGCAATGGATGTCGTGGGCAGATTCGGTGGCGAAGAATTTGTGGTGGTGCTGCCCGACACCCCCGGTGAAGAAGCCACCATGGTCATCACCCGCCTGCAAAAAGAATTGACCAAACGTATTTTTATGTATAACAACCAGAAACTGTTTTTGACTTTCAGCGCAGGGGTTGCGGTGCGGCATGCAGGAGAAGACGTGCGCGAAACCTTGAGACGGGCGGATACGGCCATGTATCAAGCCAAAAAAGCCGGGAAAAATCGCGTTGTCACCGCAAGCTGATTCAAATTGCTTTGATTGAGATCGCTTTCAGCTTACCCGGTTGCATCGTGAACGTGCAATCAAACCAGGTGTCCTGTTGTTTGTTGCCTTACAACCAGCATGTCTCACATGCACCTTCGGTATGCATTGTCACCACCCCCGAATTAAAGTCACGGGAAAATCTGCCGTTAACAGTGATAAGCAGTAATGTTTTTTCTTACAATATAACCAGAAATATTTGATTTGAAAGGCTAAATTTTTTCTTGAGGTGACCGATAAAGTTTACAACGGGGAAGCAGGAGCTTCGCTGGAAATTGCCAGGAGTCGCGCCATAAAGTCGCAAACGGCATAATCGGTTCCACATTCAAGGAGAAGCATCATGGCTGAATATCTTAATACCAACGTAGCGTCGCTGATTGCCCAGAACAACCTGAGCAACACTCAAAGCAGCCTGACAACCGCCATCCAGCGTCTGTCTTCCGGTCTGCGCATCAACAGCGCCGCCGACGACGCTGCCGGTTACGCCATTGCGCAGAACATGACCACGCAGATCAACGGCTCGAATCAGGCTGCGCTCAACGCCAACAACGGTATATCGCTGGCACAAACCGCGCAGGGCGATCTGTCCACCATCCTGACCAATCTGCAATCTGCTTATAGTCTGGCTGTCGAATCCGCTAATGCCACCAACACCACAGCCAACCGTCAGGCGCTGAATGACCAGGTGCAACAGTTGTTGCAGGAAAACCAGCGCATTGCCCAATCGTCCAACTTCAACGGCGTGAATCTGCTCGACGGATCGTTTAACGGGGAAACCTTTCAAGTGGGCGCCAACTCGGGTGGCGGCAATCAGATTACCATCGGCAGCATTTCCAGCATGCAGCTCAATGCACTGGGCGGGGCAGGAACTTCTTATTCTACGGTGGTGACCGGCACTGCCGTGACAGCAGCGCTCAATGCGGGAGATCTGACTCTGAACGGTTATCAGGTTGGCGCTTCGGTCAATGGCAGTGCTGCAGGACAGACTGCTGCCAGCGCTTATTCCATCGCACAGGCCATCAACGCCATCAGCGCACAATCGGGCGTTACCGCAA
>JAJYGL010000056.1 GCA_021790625.1 Pseudomonadota bacterium
TCCTGCGGGTGCGGTGGTGACGTTTTAGCTACAGTGCAAAAAAACAAAAGGCCTGCATTTCTGCAAGCCATTGATTTGTTTGGTGCGCCCGAAGAGATTCGAACTCCTGACCCCTTGGTTCGTAGCCAAGTACTCTATCCAGCTGAGCTACGGGCGCATTATCCGCCGAATTATAGCAATATATTTTTATCTGCTCAAGAAGATTTTGCTGGTCAATTGACCAATATATCAATTGACCATATAAATTTTTCTATCTATCTTGATCTTTTGCTCGTCCATTTTTACCCCAAATCATGATCTGGTTCCAGACTGTTGTTCTTTTAAAGCTCTCGGGCTTGAGCAAATCTGCTTAGTCTGGCATCATCGCCTGTTTTCAATCATTTCATGGCCATGTATACACGTGATTTTGATTTCGACCTGCCGCCCGAGTTGATTGCCCAGTTTCCGCCCGAGCGGCGTGGTGCCAGCCGGTTGCTACATGCCATGCCGAACGAAAACTTGCTGGCAGACAAACAGTTTTCTGACCTGTGTCAGGAAATTCGCCCGGGTGATGTGATGGTATTCAATGATACCCGCGTCATCAAGGCTCGACTTCATGGCCAGAAAGAATCTGGTGGGCATGTTGAATTACTGATAGAAAGAACCCTTGGCGAGCAAGACGCCTTGTGCTTCATTCGTGCCAGTCATGCACCGAAGGCAGGAAGCAATATTCATGTTGCAGATGTCGTTTTGCAGGTTGTGGCGCGCGAGGCAGATTTATATCATGTTCATATCGATGGCGATATCCTTGACTTTCTGGAACAGCATGGCAAGTTGCCATTGCCGCCCTATATTGAAAGAGCGCCGCAAACCGACGACGAAGCGCGTTACCAGACAGTCTACGCCCATCATCCGGGTGCTGTGGCGGCACCCACGGCCGGGCTGCACTTCGATGAACAGATGCTACAGGCGCTGGATGCCAAAGGAGTCGTGCGCGTCAATCTGACGCTGCATATTGGCGCAGGAACCTTTCAACCGGTACGGGTAGACGACATTTCGCAACATGTCATGCACAGCGAGCATTACCGGATTTCAACGCATGCTGCGGAAACCATCAACCTTGCCCGCCAGGAAAACCGGCGCATCATCGCTGTCGGTACCACCAGTCTGCGCGCGCTGGAAGCCGCTGCGCAAAATGGACGGGTAATGGCTGGTGACAATGAAACCAGCATTTTCATCACACCGGGTTACCGGTTTCAGATTGTCGATCGTCTGCTGACCAATTTTCATCTCCCCAAATCGACATTGTTCATGCTGGTGAGCGCATTCGCCGGCACAGCATTCATGCATCGGGCATACGCTCACGCCATCGCACAGCGCTACCGGTTTTTCAGTTATGGTGACGCCATGCTGATTGAATGTGCTACCAACAGCACAACCGGCAGCACAACCCACTGTGCCACCAACCATACCCCGCCACGCATACCATGAACTTCACCTTACACCAAACCGATGGCGCTGCCAGACGCGGCACACTCCAACTCATGCACGGTAACGTGGAGACACCTGCTTTCATGCCAGTTGGCACGTATGGCACCGTCAAGGCAATGTCGCCAGAGGAACTTCAACGCATCGATGCGCACATCGTATTGGGCAATACTTTTCATCTGTGGTTGCGCCCTGGGCTCGATGTCATTGCCGCGCACGGTGGCCTGCACCGCTTCATGGACTGGCAACAGCCGATTCTGACTGATTCAGGCGGATTTCAAGTGTATAGCCTGGGCGCTCTGCGCAAGATTTCGGAAGAAGGTGTAAAATTTCGTTCTCCGCTCAATGGTGACAAATTGTTCCTGACACCGGAACTATCGATGCAGATTCAAAAAATCCTGAATTCCGATATCGTGATGATTTTTGACGAATGCACGCCCTACCCAGCCGAACATCCGGTAGCAGCCGAATCCATGCGTCTGTCCCTGCGTTGGGCAGAACGCTCAAAACGCGCGCACGAAGGCAACCCCAACGCGCTATTCGGTATCGTACAAGGTGGTATGTTTGAGGATCTGCGTTCGGAATCCGCGCAAGCACTTATCGACATGGCCTTTGATGGATATGCCATCGGCGGCTTGAGTGTCGGTGAACCAAAAGCAGACATGCAACGTATTTTACGCCACACAGCGCCTCGGTTACCTGTGGACAAACCACGCTATTTAATGGGTGTTGGCACGCCCGAAGATATCGTCCTTGCCGTACAACAAGGTATTGACATGTTCGATTGTGTCTTACCGACCCGCAACGCCCGTCATGGCATCCTGTTTACCCGTCATGGCGAGATTCGCATCAAAAATGCCCGCTTTCAGCGCGATATAACCCCGATAGATGAAGAATGCGGCTGTTATACTTGCCAGCATTTCAGCCGTGCTTATTTACACCATTTGATACGGTGCGGCGAAATACTGGGCGCACGCCTGGCCACCTGGCACAACCTGCATTATTATCAACAATTGATGTCAGGATTACGCGCAGCGATTGAACAACAGCGCCTGCCAGCATTTATTGCGCATTTTCATGAGCAACGGGCGCGAACGTGCTAAAATCGCCGCACTTTATTGAATGATGGAGTTTGCCATGTTTATCAGTAATGCTTGGGCTGCCGGCGCAGCCAATCCAAGCCCAACCGACACGCTCATTAGCTTTTTGCCGTTAATTGTCATTTTTGCCTTGTTCTGGTTCATGATCATCCGCCCTCAAATGGCGCGCAGCAAGGAACAGGCCAAAATGGTTGCCGCCCTGCAAAAAGGGGATGAGGTCATTACCAGCGGTGGTCAGGTAGGGCGCATCGTCAAAGTCAGCGAACAATTCATCGGGCTGGAAATCGCGCCCGACGTGACGACCAACATCCAAAGATCGGCCGTACAATCCATATTGCCCAAAGGCACTATCAAAGATCTGTAAACCTATCGCCACTATTCCACCATGAATCGTTTCCCGCTCTGGAAAAATCTGCTAATCGGCATCATCCTGCTGATCGGCATTATATATAGTCTGCCCAACCTGTTCGGCGAGTCACCGGCAGTGCAAATCTCGCCAACACGCGCCGCATTCAAAGCCGATGCCACGCTGCAACAGGAAGTGGCGGATGAACTGCATGCCGCCCATCTCGACGACAGCCGCGTCACGCTATCCGGAAACACCGTGCTGGTGCGGCTACCTAATACTGATACGCAACTCAAAGCCAAAGACGTGCTACAAAACCGCTTTCGTGACGGTTACAGTATTGCGCTGAATCTGGTTCCTGCCTCACCCGCATGGCTGACCGCCATTGGCGCCAAACCCATGTATCTTGGTCTTGACCTGCGTGGTGGTGTGCATTTTCTGTTGCAAGTCGATATGCAGGCTGTGCTTACCAAAACCCTTCAGCGCGACACCAACGACCTGCACAGCCAATTGCGCGAGCAACGTATTCACTACACCGGCATTGACAACAACGCCAACGGCGTTACCCTGCACTTTGCCGATGCAGCGACACGTAGCGAAGCTTCGCATTTCATCAGCAACAACTATCCGGATTTGCAACTCACCGAACAAAACCTGCCCGGTGATTTTATCCTGCAAACTACTCTGCGTGCCGACGCACTCAAACGTCTGCAGGAAAATGCCGTGCAACAAAACATCACCACCTTGCGTAACCGGGTGAATGAACTCGGCGTGGCAGAACCCGTCATTCAGCAACAAGGCGCTGACCGTGTCGTCGTCGAATTACCCGGCGTGCAGGATACGGCCAAGGCCAAAGAAATCCTGGGGCGTACCGCCAGCCTGGAAATTCGCATGGTTGATGATACGCACGACATTGCCGCTGCCGTACAAGGCCAGGTACCGTTCGACGATGACCTGTACACGGAACGCAACGGCATGCCGATTCTGGTCAACAAAACCGTCTTGCTGACCGGCGACTACATCACCGATGCCTCACCCGGTTTTGAACAACAAACCGGGCAACCCGCCGTGCATGTCAACCTCGACGCTCGCGGCGCACGCATCTTTCGCGACCTGACCCGCGACAACGTGGGCAAGCGCATGGCCATTCTGCTGGTGGAAAAAAACAAGAGTGAAGTCATTACCGCTCCGGTAATCCGTGAAGAAATTGGCGGCGGCCGCGTCCAGATTACCGGCATGGAATCACCTCAGGAAGCCTCCGATGTTGCTTTGCTGTTACGCGCCGGCGCATTGGCTGCTCCCATGGACATCGTCGAAGAACGCACCGTCGGCCCAAGTCTCGGTGTAGACAACATCCGCAAAGGCTTCCATTCCAATTTATGGGGCTTCATCGTCGTCATCAGCTTCATGATGCTGTACTACCGCATGTTTGGTATTTTCTCTGCGCTGGCACTGCTGTGCAACGGTATCCTGCTCATCGCCCTGCTCTCACTGCTGCAGGCCACCCTCACCCTGCCCGGCATGGCAGGTATCGCACTGACACTGGGTATGGCCATCGACGCCAACGTGTTGATTAACGAGCGTATTCGTGAAGAACTGCGCCTTGGCACGACACCACAGGCAGCCATTCACGCCGGTTATGACCGTGCATGGGGAACGATTCTGGACTCCAATATCACCACGCTCATTGCTGGCGTCGCACTGTTCTGGCTCGGTTCAGGGCCGGTACGAGGCTTTGCCATGGTATTTTGCCTTGGCATCATGACCTCCATGTTCAGTGCTGTCACCATTTCACGCGCGTTGGCAAATCTGGTTTACGGACGGCGTCATCGTCTGTCCAGCGTTTCCATTTAAGAGGTCGGCCATGGAATTTTTTCGCATCAAACACGATATCCCATTCATGCGTTACGGGAAAATCACGACCACCATCTCACTGCTCACCTTTCTGTTCGCCATCTGGGCGCTAACCGCCAAAGGACTCAATCTTGGCATCGATTTCACTGGCGGAACTGTCATCGAAACCGTATTCACCCAACCCGTCCATATTGATCAAATCCGGCAAAAACTCGAGCAATCCAACATTCACAACGCCACGGTACAAATCTTTGGCGCCAGCAACGACATCCTCATTCGCCTGCCCGTAAAAGATATCCACAACAACGGCAAAACCAGCGAAACCGTCATCAATGCGCTCAAAACGATTGACCCCTCAGTCAGCCTGCGCCGAGTGGATTTTGTTGGCCCACAAGTCGGGCAAGAACTATACGACAATGGCGCACTGGCATTGATGGTCGTAGCTGGCGGCATTCTCATCTACCTTGCCCTGCGTTTCGAATGGCGTTTTGCGCTGGCTGCCATCATCGCCAACATTCACGACGTCGTCATTATTCTGGGCTGCTTCGCCTTTTTTCAGTGGGAGTTCAACCTCACCGTACTGGCTGGCGTGCTGGCCGTCCTCGGCTATTCTGTCAACGAATCCGTCGTTGTCTTCGACAGAATTCGTGAAAATCTGCGCAAAATGCGTAAAACCGCCATCCCGGAAATCATCGACAATGCGATTACCACCACCATGAGTCGTACAGTCATTACCCATGGCATGACAGAAACCATGGTGCTGTCCATGCTGTTATTTGGTGGCGATGCACTGCACAATTTCGCGCTGGCGCTCACCATCGGCATCCTGTTCGGTATCTATTCTTCAGTACTCGTTGCCTCCCCCCTGCTCCTGATGCTCGGTGTCAAACGCGAACACTTCATCAAACCCGTCGCCAGCAAGACCAGCGCTAACAACAATGGTGCTCAAGTTTGATACAGGCGGGTTTGGTATAGAACGATATAGAAACCGCACTAATAAGGAGTCCCAACATGATAAACAGCGATGCGGCAGAGCTCGACAAATTCAGCGCCCTGGCCAACAAATGGTGGGACCCCAACAGTGAATTCAAACCATTGCACGACATCAACCCGCTGCGACTGGATTTTATCGACCATGCCGCCAGCCTGAATGGCAAAACTGTCCTTGATGTCGGCTGCGGTGGCGGCATCCTCGCCGAATCCATGGCAACCCGTGGCGCACAAGTCACCGGCATCGATCTGGCGCAAAAATCCCTCAAGATTGCAACACTGCACGGTCTGGAATCCGGCATCCAAATCGACTACCAGTGCATTTCCGTCGAAGATATGGCAGCAGCGCACCCAGCGCAATTCGATGTCGTCACCTGCATGGAAATGCTTGAACACGTGCCAGACCCCGCCTCAGTCGTGCGCGCTTGCGCTGCACTCGTCAAACCGGATGGCATGGTGTTTTTCTCAACATTAAATCGAAATTTCAAATCATTCCTGTATGCCATCGTTGGCGCAGAATATATCCTGAACCTCCTGCCGCGTGGAACACATACCTGGAACAAATTCATCACGCCAGCAGAGCTTTTGCGCCATGCCCGCAGTGTTGGCCTTGACGCAGAAAAACTGGTTGGCATGCAATACGACCCCCTGCACAAACACTACTCGCTAGGATCAGACACCTCTGTCAATTACCTGATTGCCTGCCGTCACCATGCCTGACGCAATCCTGTTTGACTTAGACGGCACACTGGTTGACACCGCACCCGACCTCGTCGGCGTGCTAAACCTGCAACGCAGCCTGCACGGCTTACCTGAACTGCCCTTCTCGCTTGCCAGGCCCTATGCATCACATGGCACCGCAGGTCTGTTGCAAATCGGTTTTAGCATCTCCACCACACACCCCGCCTTCAGCCCCCTGCGCGAAGAATACCTCGACCTGTTCGAGCGCCATGCCAACCAACACAGCACACTGTTCCCCGGCATGGTCGAACTATTACAAGAACTCGAAACCCGCCACATTTTGTGGGGCATCGTCACCAACAAACCCGGCTGGCTCACCTACTCGCTGCTTGACCACCTCGACCTCACCACACGCGCCGCCTGCATCATCCACGGTGACAGCTGCACCAACCACAAACCTCACCCCGACCCACTTCTCCTTGCCTGCAACCAGATCGGCATGCCACCAGAAATCTGCCTGTATATCGGAGATGCTGAACGCGACATCGCTGCCGCCCACGCCTGCAACATGCCCGCCATCATCGCTGAATATGGTTACATCGGCCCCAATGACGATCCACATAGCTGGTATGCCGACGGCTCCATCGCACAACCTACCGACATCCTCAACTGGCTGGACTAATCTTCGTAAAAGCCATATAATAAGCAGTCTTGCTGTTCGAGATATTGCTGTTCGAGATATATTTCAAGAGGTATATCTCAATAGGTATATTTCAAAGAGGTACGTTTCAAATAGAAAAGTGAAACTTTTATCAGATTTCACACTCTATTGTCTACGATAGGGGGCGACCTGGCTTCGACGTGGGTTGCAAAGCAGAGCAGTGCATACCGAGGACGGATTACCTCGTAAATCCAACCGAAATCGTTTAACTGCAAACGACGAAACTTACGCTCTGGCCGCTTAATCCGGCCAGACCCTGCACCGGTTGGCATGTAAGCCGGGTTGCGCAAGCAACAGCAGGGTAATTTTGACATGATCGCGCCAGCCAGGGTTACTTTGGCCGGTGTCAAACAATAGGTAACTCGCCAAAGACCAGCCTGTTCGGTGGGCGTGTCAGAGGTCAAATCCAAATTACCGAACTAAGTATGTAGATCTGTCTGTAGAGGGCTTGCGGACGCGGGTTCGATTCCCGCCGCCTCCACCATTTCACGAATTTAACCCGCTGTTTTAGCGGGTTTTTTCTTGCCTATTCGCCTGAAAATCCCTTAATATTCAACATTGTTGTTGTCCGTAACCGTTTCTAATAGTCCGTAACCGTTTCTTTGTGTCCACGAATTTTGCGAGTAACAGTGAGTGTATCTTGACGTAAAATACTCACAGTGAGTAACATGCGTTACTCACACTCAAAAAGGAATGGAAATGGGGAAGCTAACGGACAAAGCTATTCAAACCGCCCGGCCAAAAGAAAAACAATATTCCCTCGCTGATGGCGATGGGCTTGTTTTAATTGTCCGCAACAATGGAACGAAAATCTGGTGGCTCCGTTACCGCTTCAACGGCAAAGCCAAAACCCTATCAATTGGCGTCTATCCAATAGTTACTCTCAAAGATGCCCGCGACCGCGCGCTTGATGCCAAACGCACATTGTCGAATGGTGTTGACCCTTCTACTGACAAGATTGAAAAACGGGTTGCTGCACGGGAAGAAGATGCCAAGGCAGACGAAGCGGAAACTGTTGAATTTGTAGTACGCGAATGGTTCGAGAAATTCAGCATGAGATGGGTTGAGGGCCATGCAAGCAAAATTATTCGCCGCTTTGAGCGCGACCTGTTTCCGAGCATCGGGAAGACGGCAATCAAGAACATTACGCCAGCGCAACTTTTAACAGCATTGCGCCGGGTCGAAGCGCGTGGGGCAGTCGAAACCGCGCACCGTCTGTTACAGAATTGCGGGCAGGTTTGGAGATACGCCGTTGCCACTGGACGCGCCGATCGCGACATTTCAAATGATTTAAAAGGCGCTTTGCCGCCGTCTAAGGAAAAGCATTTAGGCGCCCTCACTGCACCTAATGAAATTGCAACACTCCTGCTTAATATCGATGAATATGCTGGCAGCGAGATTGTGCGCCATGCTCTTCAACTCGCACCGCACGTCTTTGTGCGGCCCGGCGAATTGCGTCAGGCAAAGTGGACAGAATTCGATTTTGAAAAACGACTCTGGACTATTCCGGCCGGCAGGATGAAGGCCAAAAGGCCGCATGTCGTTCCATTGTCTAGCCAAACGATGCGAATTCTTGACAATCTGCGCATGCGCATCAGTTGCAAGAGCGAATATCTGTTCCCATCGCCACGAGCAATGACCAGATGCATTTCTGACGTTGCGCTGCTGGCCGCTCTGCGGCGCATGGGATACAGCAAAGATGAAATGACGGCGCACGGTTTTCGCGCAATGGCTTCCACAAACCTTGAACAATTAGGATTCGATTCACGCCTGATTGAAATCCAGCTTGCGCATGCTGATTTGAATGAAATTCGCGCCGCTTACAAGCGTGAAACGCATTTATTAAGGCTTGATGAAAGAATTAAGATGATGCAATCGTGGTCGAACTATTTGGACGGGCTCAAGCTCAAAGCAGGTCAATAACGTTACCGGAAACGTTATTTTAACGTTGAGGGTTAGGGTTCGCGGGCATGTCGTCTGCCGGGATTCGCCCTGCCCGCTCTATCATCATCTGTGGTTGGCAAAAGTTGGCAAAAGGCGCTTGCAAAAAAATATGTTGTTTGTGATTTTTAGGGCGTCAGATAAAATAAGCGTAAGTGGTTGATTTTCCTTGCGATAATTGCTTTCTAAGCCGCCGACCGGCTGATATATTTTTTTACGAATTGATGCGCTTTTCGTAAAAATTTGCATGCAATCAATGGGTTGCGCAAAAAAAGTTCTTGACGTTTTATTTTGAGTCACATAGAATTTAATTGAGTGATTTGAAGTCAGGAACTTTTTGCATCGCGCAAAATGAAAATCTTATATCATCTTGGGTTGAGTTGTTAGTTGTTCCAGCCCAAGGCACTCATGTCATTATTGGCTTTTGACATCAACATCAAAAACTAGCCGCGCACGCCTTGACAGCGGCGCCTTTTCTATACTTTGAAAGGGCGTTTTGTCATGTCTGAAAATCAAAATCTTTGTTTGTTGAATATCAATCAAGTTTGTAAAAAATTAAACTTGAGCAAGTCAACATTGTATAGAAATATCCGCACAGGCATTTTTCCTCCTGGCAAAAAAATCCTTGGTGATAAACGGGTTTGGCTGTCAGTTGATGTTGATAGCTGGCTGATTAAATCAATGAGCGGGGAATAAAAATGATAGAAACAAGTAGTAGTTTAAGAAAAAGTTATAAATTTGGATCTGTTTCATTGTCTTTGCTTGATTTTGACATGTCGCCAATCCCAAAATTAATAATGGTCTGGGTTCTGACAAAGCCAGATGCCTGGCATTTTTATATTTCTCACATGCTTAAAGTCTTGAGACTAACCCCAGCACAATGGGCAAATGCAAAAAAAGAATTGATTGAAAAGGGCTTTTTTATTCAATTGCGTGAGCACAATCAGGCCGGAAAACTGGTTTGGAAAAATGAATTTAATGACGATCCTCTTAAAGGGGCAGATCATGAATAAAAAATTGTTTATCACCATTATTCTTTCAATTTTTTATCAACAAAGTCATGCAAGTGTTGATATTATTCAAGGGTTTGACCCACAAGCCCAAACCCAACTTTTTCAAGCAATTTCCACCCCCATTATTACTGGTCTCAGCAGTCCAAGCAGTGGTTTGATTATGGCAATTGGCACTGCCGCCAATGGTTTAAAAGATGCCATTACATCATTGCAACAGATTGCAGTACAGGCACAAGCCAATCAAATGAAAGCTATTGCAACTGTGCAAAATGCAACAGAGGTGTATCGCAATATGCAATCAGCGCCTGATGCCTGCGCATCAATCAGTCGCGCCGCCTATTCTCAATCGGTGAAAGACAATGCGGCTTACCAGAAAAACGTGTATGCACATCGTGGGCAGGTGCGTCTTGGCAACCAGCCTGCGCCGGCGGACCAGGCGCGGCAGGCGCAAGCGATTAATTTTAATGAATATTGCGATCCCAGCATTGACCCATCTGGTTGCGGTGGCGGGAAGGTGACGCCGGCGACCAACGGAAACTCTGCGGCGCCAGAACAAATGGTTGGCGCGGACATGCAGGCGTCAACCCTTTTTCAAGGCGGAGGTGCGCCGGGGCATGTGACCAACTTGACTTTTTCAAAGACAACGGCCAGTTCGCCGAACCAGGAAGGCGCCGCGCAAGACTACATCAACAATTTAATGGGCGTGGATGCCCCGCGCAAAATCAGTCAGCAGGAATACCAGACTCCGCAAGGTCAGGTGTATGAAGGTCTGCGTGTTGCGTATCTTGCCCGCATGTCGCTTGCGCAACAGGCGTTTACTTCAGTATTGGCAAACCGCATGCCGATGCCTGGGTCTGCCCAGATTGTGCAGGCGATGATGCAGTCAGATGGCGGCGCATCAGCCAATTACATTTCGCAGCGCCTCGCCAAAATCCAGCAATACAGCCCCAGCGGCGATGTGTCGCCGATGGAGTTGTTGGATATGGAGGTCGGGCGCAGGGTGGATAACCCGGACTGGTACACATTGATCAACACCACTTCGGACACCAACGCGCTGCTGCGCGAACAGGTATTCATGACCGCACAATTGATGAAGATGGAGCTCATGCGCATCAAATCTGATGAGTTGAGAACTGCATTGGAAGCGCTGGCTGCATCCCAGGAAGTCAAGCAAAACATGAAGCCCAAGCTTGATGCTGCGGAACAGGCGATAGGGCAAGGAATGGCACAATAAAAGAAGGGGTAAAGGAAATGGAAATTAAATTCACAAAATTTGATGAAAATAAAACAAGAAATCAACCGCCGGCGCTCGATCTTGAGTATGAAAAAAGACGCATGTTTGAAGTGCCTGGGGCCTGGGCGCAAACGCGTTTGCTTGAAGATGATGCTGTTGGACAGGCCAGATCATTGCCTAAAATTTATCTGCAACGAGCATTTGTTTTAACACCGGTCATCTTTGCTGAAAGCAAAATCAGTGATGATGAAGAAACTGATATTGTTGCACATGTTGTTCTTGCAGAAGAATTCATTGATCTTGAATACATTGAATTCTGTAATGCAGCAGATGTTGGGCTTGGCGGTGGATATATCAAACATTCAACAGTGTCAGCAGAATTTTGTAAAAAAAATGACATCAAAATGAACTTGTTTCATTTTTGCAGAAGTTCATTGAATCAGTACACAATTATGTTGTTAAATGAAGCGCATTATAATCAAACACCGGTTTTTTTATCTCTTGAACTGCTATGGCGCGATGTTGATTATTCAATGCTTGAAGAAGAAATTCCGGAAATCTGGAACGGTGAATTGATTAAACCCGGCAAATGTTTATTTGTTTGTTAATGGTCAATTAAAATGACCCACTACTGGCCAACAATTTTGACCCACCCTAAGGGGTGGTCAAATGGCCACCGTCACTGTAGCGTTACCGTTTGTTCACGAAACGACGGGACCGAAATGAAGG
>JAJYGL010000138.1 GCA_021790625.1 Pseudomonadota bacterium
CCATATTTTCGCCGCAGAATGCCAGTACACAGGTACGGCTCAATGAATATCGACATTTTCCGGATGCAATGCGACAGTTTCCGTTAGGGATTGGCTTTAAAACGGATCCGCCACCGCCCAATACAAAGCTGGTGGGAATTTCCAATTTGTGGCTCAACTATATTTACAAACTGGGCATTCCGGGCCTGTTGTTATTTGTTATGGTTGTTCAGGGGTGGTGGAAAGAGTGTCGCTTCGGGGGGGATTATCGTCACCTGACCAGAGAGACTGCCATGCGTGCCGGGATACATGCTGGCCTTTTGGCTGCTTTGTTGACAGGATTGTTCGACCATTATTACAGCTTTACCATGGTGTTGGTAGGACTGTTTTGGTTGATGATGGGGTTGGATCTGCAATTGGCGCGAAAGGCTCGGACGCCGCATTTGACAACGGAGGGAAAGGAATGAGACATCGTATTTATCATTCCCATGATTTACGGTCGCGTTTTGCGGAATATGCTGCGCGGCTTGGAATATCGGAATTGGCGCTTGCGGCTGCGTGGGAATGGATGTTGGCGCAAGAGGTGGCCTTTGAAGAAACTGATGGGCAGGGGACGCGGGTATCCATTTGCAGCATTAACATCGAATCACGTATCGAGAACAGCGTGGCAAGACGTTTTTACGTCTTGCTGCGTGACGAGATTCCCACGACATTCGTGCCGTTGTATGGCATCAACTGGCCGACTTTCAAGGATCGTTGGCTGCGCGCCTGGGAGCAATGCTATAACATCTTGATCAATAAAATACCCAGTCATCACGTGCGGTTGCTATGGTTGCGTCTGGGGGGGGCGAAAATTGGCAAAGGGTCTGCAGTCTGGCGCAATACAGAAATTCTTGGTGTAGAGAATCTGGTCATTGGCGACGATACCTGCATTGCCTGGCATTGCCAGATTGATGCGCGTGCTGGGTTGAGGATAGGCAGTCATGTGGCTATTGCATCATACGTCAAGGTGGTTGCGGGTAGCCATGATTTGGAAGCACCGGAATTCTGGTCAATTTCCGGGCCAATTTATATTGATGATTATGTATGGATTGCCACGGGTGCATTGATTGGGTACGGCGTACGCCTTGGCACGGGTTCTGTGGTGACAGCCAACACATTGGTCAGTAAGAACGTCGCGCCATATAAAATTGTTGGTGGGAGCGGTGGCAAGGCTATGGGCGAGCGCCCTCACAATTTGACGTACAAAGTGGGAGGAAGGGGTATTCTTACCCTGTTTTATTGATGTTGCGCGTGACATTATGGTTAACAGTGGCTACGTTTGCCGGCATGCTGGCAGGGTTGGGGCGTGAATGGTTGCTGGTGGCTGATTGGGGTGCCGGTCGGCATAGTGACGCATTTTTAGTGGCATTGTTTTTGCCGGAGGCGGTACGCACCATGTTGGCGGGGGGGATTTTGTCCGCCGCAGCATTGCCATTATGGCAAGAAACCGCGCTGGCGTATCGGGCAGGTTGGCTGGCGGGGCAAATTCGTCATTGGGTGCTGTTTGGATTTTGTTTGTCTGGATTGGTGATGGTCTTGGCGCCATGGCTGGTGGATTTGGTCGGCCCTGGTTTGTTGGCAGTTGACCGAAGCATGGCAGTGCGGGTGTTGTGGTGGTTGGCACTGGTGTTGCCTGGATTGGTGCTGCAGGCTGTGTTGAGTGTTCCCATGCAGGCGATAGGGCGATATGTATTGCCCGGTTTGGGATCGTTGTTGTATAACTTGCCGCCCGTATTCTATTTGTGGTGGAGCGGAAAATATGCTGACAGTGTCGCGTTGGCACAAATGTTTGTGTTGGGTAGCATTGCGATGTCGGCGGTGTTGTTGCCAGCGAACTGGAAGTTGGGTTGGCGGCCTTGGTTGCCGGGGCATGCGGGCGCAAATTTGCGGATATGGCAACGTGTATGGCCGCTTCTGGCCAGCAGCGGGGCAAGTCAGGGGCTCGCCCTTCTGGAGCGGTTGGTGGCATCGTTGCTGGGTGAGGGGATGGTGACAGTGGTCAATCTGGCGCGCAAGTTGGCGAATGTCCCCCTGCTGGGCCTGATGGGGTTAAATCAGGTGTTGCTCGGAAAAATGAGCGCTGAAGCTTTGCATCATCGGCGACGCTCGCTGGAGCAGGGGTTATTTGCCAGCACGGTGCTGACATTGCCTGCAGCAGCCTGGTTGATCGGTGCGGCTCCTGCGCTGGTGATGTTGTTATTGCCCTCCGGGTTGAGGCATACGCCTTTGGCACTGTTGTTGGGTTTGTTTTCCGTGTCGATTGTTTTTGGTAGCTGGAATGCTTTGCTGGCGCGATATTATTACGCTGCGGGGGACACCCATACACCATTGCGGTGCGAGTTGCAGGGGAGTGTGATGCAGGCGATTGTCTTGTTGCTGTCGTTTCGAGTCATTGGTGTGACGGGAATTGCCGGTGCGGTCATGTGCGGGGTGTTGACAACAGCAATTTTGCTGATTTTGCGTCTTGATCGCAGATTATTGGCCGATTTGGGACGTCTGAGTGGACTCGCGGTATTGTTATGCGCTGTTTCAGCCTATTGGCTGTTCGGCTGGACGGGGCATGGCCCCTGGTGGCAGGTAGTGGCAGCTTCGTTGTACGCCGGGGGCTTGCTGGCAGGATTTGTCGTCGTATTCAGGCGGCAAGGAGAATGATCCTTGACTGCGAGCCACGCCTTGCATTTCATCCCGCCTGGCCGCCGTCGCGGCCATGTGGGAATAGATCAGCCGTTTCTTAATCGATTAGAAGACAAATCCGAGTACTGCGCCATATTGGATTCCAATACCATTGGCCGTTTGATTTGCGATGCTTCCGTTAAAGTTGAAAACTCCAATTTCTGGCGTAATTGAGATATTTTCCTTGAGATTGATCTTTATTCCTACACCAGGCCCAAATGCCTGAAAGTGACTGGCGTTTGCGCCACCGTTCGCAGAAGGTATTTCGGTGTAAACGTACCGAAGGTCTGCGAATGTGGTATACCCCGATGCAATCTGGTGGCTGATGATCATATCGACGCCGGGACTCCATGCATTTTTAGATTGGTCTTGAATGTCCAAGTAGGCATAGCCTACACCTGCCAAGACCGCGACTTGCCATGGATTCCCAATGTCCGTCAGTCGATGTTTTACATCAATCTCTGCGCCGAGCGATGGACCAACGCTCGAATAAGGTAGCGCTATGGTTGCAAGTCGATATCCTATATCCCAACTGTCGGTGAGTCCTGTACGGATTCCGGCGTGCGCCAAGAATGGCGTGAAATTATCACGGGGAGGGTCACCAACGGATGACCATTGGCCACCTGTGCCTGCAATTGCCGAATATGATCCAGGTGCAACTGTGTTGGCTGGAGAGAATCCCAGGAGCCACGAGCCGGCAAATGCGGTGGGTGAACAGGAACCGGCAACAACGAGTAGGGTAGCCAAATACTTTTTATTTTTCATGCTTTCTTTTTCTCTTTGGTTGCCCGTGTCTTGGCAACCATCCCTGAAAATACCAGCAATGTAGAAAACCGCTTGTATCCATGCCAAGCCACCGGCCCGCCAAAGCGCAACGCATCAAGGCGCAGGAAATAGGCCATGATCTGCCATAGCGTATAGTGTGATTGCACAACGGCATTCATTCGTCATTCTCCCGCTCGGCCGTCGACCTACGCTCAAAGTTGGATGCCAGTCCGTCAAACACGGCGCTGGCGGCGGCCAGCAGTTGATCGTCGTTACTCAGACTCGCACGCAAACCTGCCAGTATGCTTTCCACGCCAGCCGCCTCAAGCGGCTGCGCGCCGCCCACGTCGAGGAAATGCACCAACTGCCCCAACCGAACGACGGCGGGTTGTTCAAGTGAAAAACTGGCGGCCAGCACCTCGAACGTAACGCGATTACCGACATGACTGAACGTAGCGCCGTCGAAATCGAACCCGATGGCGTCGGGCGGACAATCGGCGGGACTCGCCAACCAAAGCAAGCGCGCCTGGCGGTCGATGAAGCGCCGGATCAGCCAAGCGCAGGCCAATCGATCCACCCAAGGGCGTTGCCGAGTTGCCCAAGTGCGCCCCTGATAGTCGACCAGACGCAGGCTGGCAATCACGCCGCCAATCGCGTGAGGTTCGTCAGGCGACAAGGTGCGAGCACAGGCCAACTCCAATTCTTGCAACGCACCATCGGCTTGGCGTTGTGCCTCGCCAGGGAAAAAATCGATTTCGGACAAGGCGGCAAATGATTTACGCAGCTTACGTACCTGTTTGAGCGTGTCCTGCACTGAGTCGGCGGCCAGTCCTCCCCGTACCTCGCCCAATTCGGCCATCAAGGCGGCGTAGTCGTCGCTACGGTCAAACAGGCTGGTGAAGTTCGCTCCTTCCGGTTCTTCAACACGCAACACGAGCGCGTTTCCACCGCCTTCGCGCACGTCAGTCGCCAAGTTGTCCAACGTGGTACGGCAATCGTCGCGCTCAGGCATCAAGTATACGCCGTCGCGCAGCACAGCCGCGCCGGATGCCTTGAGCGCCCGCCAGATACGTTGTCGGGCTGTGGCGTTCGCGGTTGGCAACGAAAGAATGATGGATAGCATATTCATTAGTAGATAATACTACATTTATGAATGTATCTCTACTATTTTTTATGAGTGGGTGCAATTTACATAAACGAACGTTTGCGTAACGGCAATGACGTTGACAGCCACTGAGGGATTACGCGTTGCGAAAACAAATTGCGAAACTGAATTGAATGACCCGTCCCGTCCCGTTCCATCGCGCATATTTTGCTCGTTACCAGTGAGGTGGTTGCGATCAAATCGGGCGCTCGTTTGTCTGTCCGGCTTGGTGTCAAAGCCTCGGTCACGATCTGCGCCATACGTGTCGTGATCTTCCCGATTTGACTCACAGCGCGGCTCATATGGAAATAGATCAGCGGTTCCTTAATGTGAACGCCAGCACCGCTCAACGCTTGTGCCACCAGTCGCCATTTGGTGGCCGTGTGAGTCAGTCCTTCGTCAACACGTCAATGATCGGACAGGATGCGCCGCCGTCGCCCGTGTCACATTGCCGTACCAGTTCGCACAATACCTTGTGCATGGCCGCTAAGTCGGCCATCTTTCGTTCAATCAAAGTTCGTTTGCGGTCGGCCAGAGCGCGGGTTTCTGTGCAGCAGTACGCCGCATCCAGCGTCAATAATGCCCCCACTTCGTCCAGCGTGAAACCCAGCGCCTGCGCTCGCTTGATGAATCGCACCCGTTTGGTCTGTTCCGGTGCATAGTGCCGATGGCTACCCAATGGCTTTTTTGGCTCATCCAACAGACCGCGCCGCTGGTAATAGCGGATCGTCTCGACGTTCACCCCGGCAGCGTCCGCCAGTTTGCCGATGGTCAATTCTGCCGCCATCAAATTCTCCTTGACTCCGTACTTTGGTACGGGATTTATAGTAACACTGATGCAAACAGATTTGGGAAATCGGCATGATACAACTCACTGGAAAAGGTTCGCTGATCGCAGGGGTATTGGCCGCCATTGGTGCATCGGTGTGCTGCGTCGGGCCACTCGTGCTGTTGACTCTCGGCATCGGCGGCACATGGGTCGGCAGCCTGACGGCAATGGAGCCGTACCGGCCCTATTTCATTGGCTTGACGTTGTTATTTCTCGGGCTGGCCTTCCACAAGCTGTACCTCGTGCCGCAGGCCTGCACATCGGGCACGCCCTGCGCCGATCCCCGTACGATTCAGCGGCAACGATTCACATTCTGGATCGTTACCGTGCTACTACTCGGCCTGCTGGCCGTGCCGTGGCTGGCTCCGCTATTCTATTGAGAGGAATTGATTATGGAACAGATGATTTACTCCATACGTAAACTACTCGTTGCCGCCCTTCTCGCTTTGCCATTGGCAACGCTGGCCGCTACCCCGAAAACCGTCACGCTGACTGTGCAGAACATGACCTGTCCGTTGTGTCCGGTTACAGTCAAGAAATCGCTGGAAAGGGTGCCCGGCGTGAGTGCCGTCAAGGTTGATTTCGACAAGAAAACAGCCAGCGTTACCTACGATGCCGACAAGGTTCAGCCGGGGGTGTTGACCAAGGCGACGACCAACGCTGGCTATCCATCTGCCATACAGAAATGACATTCACGATGAGCGCTGTCATCCTCGAATCTGTGTTGACCTGTCCTCATTGCGGCTTTGCCCAGCAGGAAAGCATGCCCACGGACGCTTGCCAGTTCTATTATGAATGTCCGAATTGCAATGTGCTGCTGCGCCCGAAACCGGGTGACTGCTGCGTGTTCTGCTCGTTTGGCTCGGTGCCGTGTCCGCCGATCCAGCAGCAACGCGGATGTTGTGGCTAAGACCAGTGCCGGATGAGCTTTCTTTGCGGGACGAAAGTTCGACTCTATGCCGAGATGAAGCTGCAAGCTCCCACACCGAAACCATACACCTCCCCGCGATGCGGTTTCGGCTGGTTTTGGGATCTCCTCCAATCCCATGATCTCCCTATAGAAGGCGCGAGCCCTTTCTTCACCGCCTACGGGTATCGCTAATTGCACGTGATCAAGACCAACTACTTTCATGTGGCGTGCCCGTCGAACTGGCTTGCCTGAATCACCAGGGCGGGACTTGGTTTGTCGAAATCGTGGCACTCAGGCACTATCTCTTCGTCTTCGGTGCCGCAGGTGTTCAACCAGATGCGCACTTCCTGGTCAGTCAGGTGCCAACCGGTTTCCTGATCAGTCGCCCAGGACACCAAGGCTTCCTGCTTGAAGCTCTCGCGGGATTCCTCGAACTTGATGTATTGCTGAATGGCTTCAAGCATGACCCAGTGGGATGAGCGGCGCCGCTGGCTTGCGAGGTGTTGGACGCGGATTTTCAGCGTGTCGTCAATCTTGAGGGACGTTGCCATAGTGGGTCTTATTTGTTCAGTCTGTCGGCCAATCGCGTCATTAAGTTCATACGTTCATGAAAAATCGCCACAATCAACGCCGGCGCATTTTCGCGCGGCAGGCAGAACACGTAGTGATGTTCACAGCGCGCCATGTGCAGCGACGGATAGAGCGCGTCCATGTCCTTGAAAACTCCCTGACGGGCCGCGAGACGAGCAATGCCCTGTTCCAATGCGGCGACGTAGTGGCGCACCTGCGCATCGCCCCACTGCTTGCGCGTGTAGCGGATGATGTCACGGATATCGGCTTCCGCCGCCGCCGTCAGGAGGTAGTCGGGTCGACCCAAGCGTGGTCGCCTTCGGCCAGTTCTTCATCGAGAATTCCGCCAATGCCCTTGGTGGACACTTTCCCGGCTAGCCCCTCGTTGATGCGTTCACCCAGAAGGGCTTTCAGCTCCTGCCATTCCTGATCGCCATTTGCATCACCGGGGAATAGCCGTTCGAGTGCGTATTGCTTGATCGTCTTGCCTTGCAGGGCAGCCAGCGTCTTCAACTTCTGATGCTGCTGGCTGGTGATGTCGATGGTTAGGCGGCTCATGTATGATCGCTCCATTAAGTTCCACAAACACACATTAGCACAAATGAGGTGCGCCGACTACTGGAATGGTCGTTTGACGGATATTGACGGTAAGGAGATTTTGCATTACCCTACAAAACACCAACCTGCGAGATTGCGAGGGCACAACACCATGGCCACATTGACTGTTACCGCACGGGGACAAGTGACGTTTCGGAAGGACGTACTGCGACATCTCGGCATCAGGCCGGGTGACAAGATCGAGCTGGACTTGTTGCCAGATGGTCGGGGCGTACTCAAAGCGGCGCGACCCGCTGGGACGATATCCAGCTTCGTCGGCCTACTCGCGGGCAGAACGCAGAAGGTTGCCACCATCGAAGAAATTAACGAGGCGGCGGCGCTTGGATGGGCAGGCAAGAAATGAAGGTCACAGTAGATACCAGTGTCCTTGTGCGTGCTGTTGTGCGCGACGATCCCGCACAAGCGGACGTTGCCGCCACGGTTTTGACCGACGCCGAGTTGATCGCGGTAGCAACGCCGTGCCTATGCGAATTTGTTTGGGTGCTGATCCGGGTATATGGCTTCCAGCAAGCCGACGCGGCCAGCGCGATTCGGGCACTACTGGCCGCTGCGAATGTGGAGGTGAACCGGCCAGCCGTGGAAGTTGGCCTGCTGGTGCTCGACGCGGGTGGGGATTTTGCCGATGGCGTTATTGCCTACGAGGGCAATTGGCTTGGCGGGGAAACTTTCGTTTCCTTCGACAAGAAGGCGGTGGCCCTCCTCATGGCTCAAGGGCGATCAACGCGTCTTTTGTGACGGACATGAGCATGAACGAATTTCGCCGACTGGCCGCGAAGATCGACCAGCACATGCAATAGATTGCCGCCCAGGGCGGCAAAAAACTGGCGCGGACGCTGCTCGCCTGTTCCGTGTTTATCTGTCAACAGAAGTACGACTGCTGGCAAGGCGTCGTCAAGACCAAGCCAATCCGGGGATAAAGCAGTGTTTTTTAGTTGACGCGGCGCTTGAACTCGTTGGTACGGGTGTCGATTTCGATTTTGTCGCCGATTTCGACAAAGGCGGCGACTGGAATTTCATATCCGGTGGGCAGTTTGGCCGGCTTCATGACCTTGCCGGAGGTGTCGCCACGTACTGCGGGTTCGGTATAGATGACTTCGCGCACGACGGTATTGGGCATTTGGACCGAAATGGCTTTGCCGTTGTAGAACATGACTTCCAGCGGCATGCCGTCTTCCAGATAATTGAGTGCGTCGCCCATGTTTTCGGCTTCAATTTCATACTGGTTGAAGTCGGCATCCATGAAAACATACATGGGGTCGGCAAAATAGGAGTAGGTACAGTCTTTGTAATCCAGTTGGACGACTGCAAATTTTTCGTCGGCACGGTAAACGGCTTCGGCGCTCGTGCCGGTGAGCAGGTTTTTCATTTTCATTTTGACCACAGAGGCATTGCGGCCTGATTTGCTGAATTCAGCTTTTTGCACGACCATGGGGTCGTTGCCAACCATAAACACGTTACCGGCGCGCAGTTCTTGGGCAGTTTTCATTATGGATTCCTGTTGACTGGAAAATTAACGCGACATTATACCCAATCTGGTGAGGTATACCAAATCCGGGTGATGAGGACGGATACGCGATCATGGGTTGACAGCGACTGGCATCAGTTCATGGATACGTGCGAGTAAGATTTCTTCTTGATAGGGTTTGCCCATATAGTCGTTCACGCCGAGCGCGAGCGCGTGTTCACGGTGTTTGTCTGCGGTACGCGACGTGATCATGATGATGGGAATATCGCGCAATTGTTCATCGCGACGGATGTTTTTGGTGACTTCAAAACCGTCCATGCGCGGCATCTCGATGTCCAGAAGAATGACGTCAGGTCTGTGTGTCTGCAACAATTGTAGTGCATCGACGCCATCCTTGGCGGTCAGGACATCGTAGCCTTCGCGCTGAAGCAGACGGCTGGTGATTTTGCGCACGGTCAGCGAATCGTCGACGACCATGATGGTGGGACGGGTCGCCTCGGCTGCAGCGGGCGATGTTGGCATGGTACGGTGATGCGGCAGGTTGGCGCGTTGTTCGGCCAGCAGCACAGGATTCAGGATGAGTACAATCTGTCCGTTACCCAGCACGGTCGCCCCTGAGATGCCTGGTACGTTGATGAGTTGTGTGCCGATGTTTTTAATGACGATTTCCTGGTTGCCGGTGAGTCGGTCAACCAGAATGGCGGCGCGGGTGGTGCCGCTACGTAACAGGAATATCGGGTTGCGGGCATGCAGGCGGGGGATGGGTACATCTTCGTCGAACAGGTGAGGAAGGTAATACAGGGGATAAGTATTCTGTAACCAGTGGATACTACCCTTTTCAAACAGGGCGGACAAATCGGCAGGTTTGTATTCCTGTACCTGTTCGATCATGGCTGAGGCGATGGCAAACGTGCGTTGATCGATGTGTACGAGAACGGCTTGTGTGGTGGCCAGGGTCAGCGGCAGGTACAGGGTGGTCTGCATGCCTTGACCGGCAACGGAGTGAATGTCTACCCGCCCGCCGAGATGGGTGATGTCGCTTTTGACGACGTCCATGCCGACACCGCGCCCGGACAGCGTGGTGATCTGTTCGGCGGTGGAGAAACCGGTGGCAAAAATAAGCTGTCCCAATGCTTCATCGGATAACTGGGCTTCCGCATCAATCAGGCCGTTTTGAATGGCACGTTCGCGAATGGCGGTGTAATTGAGGCCGCGACCATCATCGCGTAGCGTCAGAATGATTTCGTTATTGGCTTGTTTTGCTGACAGGGTGATTTCGCCATATTCGGATTTGTTGGCTTGAGTGCGGTCTTTGGGTGGTTCAATACCGTGGGCGACGGAATTGCGCAGCAAATGCTCGATAGGGGCAACGAGTTTGTCCAATACAGTGCGGTCGAGTTCTACGCTGGCGCCAGACAATTGCAAACTGACCTTTTTCTCCAGTTCTTTTGCGGCCAGTCGTACCGTGCGGTGCAGGCGCTCGGCAATGCTGGACAGCGGCATCATGCGTACATGCATGAGTTCCTGTTGCAGGCTTTTGGTCATACGGTTTTGTTGCGTGAGCGCAGCGTCGGTTTCGTCGAGGCTCAGTAACAGGTTTTGCTGTACCGTCTGGATATCGTTCAGGCTTTCGGCAATGATGCGGGTCAGTTCTTGTAAACGGGTGAAACGGTCGAATTCGAGCGGGTCGAATTGCTCGTCGTCCGTCTGGCGATGTGACAGACTGGATTGCATTTGTGATTCGGCCTGAATTTCCAGTTCGCGTAATTGTGTGCGTAGCCGTTCGGCGTTTTCTGTCAATTCGGTAGTATGGTTGCGCAGCAGGGAGGTGCTGCTTTCCATTCGGGAGCGGGCAATACTGATTTCACCGGCTTCGTTGACCAGTTGATCGATGATATCTGCACGAACTCGCAGCAATTGTGCGCTGCTTTCATTGTCGGCTGATGGCAAGCCGGTCGTAATCAAAGGGGCGGATATTGCGGCAGGATTTGCCGACGGTGTGGCCCGTTCCGCATCCGTCGTTATTGCAGTCGTTGTTGTAGTTGTTGTTGTGCCGGTTGTTGCTGGCATTGGGTTGCGTAATTGTTCAACCATGAGGTTGAGTTGATCCATTCGTGCTTCAAATGCCTCAAAATCGCTGCGACTGAGCTGTGGCGTGTCGTTGCGCAGGATGATTTCCGTTTCCAGTTCATGGGTCAGGTCACCTAATCGCATGGCACCGGCCATGCGGGCACTGCCCTTGAGCGTGTGTAACAAGCGCTGGATTTCTGGCCGAGTATCGTTGCCGGGCTGTTGATGCCATTTTTGCAGCGTCTGGCCGATGGCTGGCATGAGATCGCTGGCTTCTTCCAGAAAAATTTCCAGCAATTGCGGATCAACGTCGTCATTGATGGACAGAACGGCTTCCTGTCGGTCGGAAGGTGGTGGGGGGGGGATGAAGCCTGGTGAAAGTGGGGTGGGCTCGGCCAAGACGGGTTTTGTTGGAGCAGGTTCGTCTGTGACTTCGGTATTGACGTCGACTTCCAGCAGAGTAGTCTTTACTTCTGCTTGTTCTTCAATCCTGTCTTCCGCGTTTTCCACGCTTTCTTCAACCGGCTCCGCGCTGGCAGTCTGTTCGCTATCTGGCAGGGTTTCGTCGGTGAAATTTTGTTGCGTATCAGATTGCGTATCAGATTGCGTATCAGATTGTGGGTATGGTTGTGTATCCAGTTGTGCTTGTTGCAAGGCGGCAATCAGTTCCGGTTGATGATGAGGGAATTGATGCTGTTGAATCTGTTCTACCATGTTACGTAACGTGGTAATGATGTTATCGACCAGAACATGCTGGGGTTCTGGTAATGGTTGTTGCGCATTGTGTAACTGAAACAACCATTTTTCGAGCGCGTGCGA
>JAJYGL010000205.1 GCA_021790625.1 Pseudomonadota bacterium
TTTCTGCCGGGCATGTCGAGCAATTGTTGCACCTGCAAATCAATCGTGGCGTATTGCTTATGCTCGGCGCCAATCTGGCTTGGGCGCTTTACAATATTTTAAGCCGTCGCTTCCTGCCCAAACAATCAATATTGGTCAATACCACGCTGGTGGTCGGAGCAGGGGCGGCTGTATTGCAGATTGCAGCGCTGTCCAGTGGTCAGCTTCTTGCCATGCCGGGCACGCACGCACTGGTGGCGCTTGCGTTCATGACAACGGCAGGCACTGTTTTGGCGTATCTGTTCTGGAACATAGGTATTATGGCGCTCGGCGCAGCACGTGCGGCACTATTTCTCAATCTGGTGCCGGTATTTGCCATGCTAACGGCCATCATTTTTGGTCAATGGCCCAATCTGGCGCAACTAACCGGTGGCACGTTGGTGATTTGCGGGGTAATCATCAGCATGTGGAAGCGTACGTAAATCACCGTTACAAAAGCGGTTTTATTCATTTCAGCAAACGTCGTCGCGTCAGAATGCTGGCCAACCAGAAACTGGCGCCACTCCAGATCAGCATATTGGTAATATGCAATGCGATGCGGGACGGAATCTCTCCCATAATTAACGGACGCACCAGTGTAATGGCATGGGTCAGCGGCAACCAGGCGGCAAAATCCTGCAACAGAACAGGCATGCGGTCAGCAGGATAAAATACGCCGCACAACAATACCATCGGGGTAATGACCAGTGTAAAGTAATATAGAAAAAAGTCGTAATTAGGCGAGACGGCATTCATTACCAACCCCATACCAGAAAACGTGATACCAATCAGCAAAGTGACCGGGATCGTCCACAAACTGAGCGCCCAGTCGTGCTCCAGCCCAAGCACCCAGATAACCAGTAAGATGGCCAACCCCGACAGCAGGCTTTTGGACGCACCCCAGACCAGCTCGGCCAGCAGTATGTCATCGAGCATCATCGGCGTATTCAATATGGCATCCCAGGTTTTCTGCACATGCATGCGCGAAAACCCGGAATACAGCACTTCGAAACTGGCGCTATTCATGGTGGAATAACATAAGGTTCCAGCCGATAGAAAGGTCAGGTAACTCGCGCCACCAATATGCGGCATCAAACTGCCCAACCCGTAACCAAAACCCAGCATGTAAAACACCGGATCGGCGAGATTACCCAGAATGCTGGGGATGGCAAGTTTTCTCCATACCAGAAAATGGCGCCGCCAGATGGGGATGAAACGCAATGACAATACTGGGAGAGAAAAATCGTAAGCCATTAATTATCGCGCAATTCGCGTCCGGTTAATTTGATGAACACGTCTTCCAGATTCGCCGTCCGCTCCACATGGCGCAAACCGGGGTAATCTTGCAACGCATTTCTTATCGCTGTTGAATCGCGATGATAACAATATAGTGTTTCATCGGACACCTCGAAACGATCACAACATTGCGCGGCGTAATGCCTGACCCATTCCGCTGTCTGTTCGCCATCGATTTCGCTTACCTGCGGCTCGATCTGATCGGCAATCAGCGCCCGTGGCGAGCCTTCGGCAATAATCTTGCCGTGATCGATAATCACCAGATGATCACACAAACGTTCAGCCTCCTCCATGAAGTGTGTGGTCAACACCAATGTTTTGCCTTGCTGGGTCAACCGGCGCAAACCAGCCCAGATGACGTGGCGCGCCTGCGGATCAAGGCCGGTCGTCGGCTCGTCGAGCACCAGAATGTCCGGATCATTAATCAAGGCTCGTGCCAGCGTGAGGCGACGTTTCATGCCGCCGGACAACTCTCCAATCTGACTGTGTGCCTTATTCATGAGCCCGACCAGTTCCAGCAATACAGGAATACGCTGCGCCAGCACGGCAGCAGCAAGACCAAAGTAGCGGCCATACACGCGCAGGTTTTCTTCAACAGTAAAATCCGGGTCGAGATTGTCCATTTGCGGCATGACGCCGATACGTTGCCTGGCTGTGCGTGCATCGTGCGGAATAATGTTGTCGCCAATGCGCACATCTCCCGAAGTGGCTGCCACTAACCCCAGCAAGATTTTTAATGTGGTGGTTTTGCCTGCCCCATTCGGGCCAAGCAAACCAAAACATTCACCAGGCAAAATATCGAACGACAGACCGCGAACCACTTCTGTATCGCCGTATCGTTTGAACAACTGGTGAACACTTATAACTGGCAGGCAGTGAGCGCGGCTGATTTCAATTCTCCCAACTTACCGTGATAAAAATGCCCGGCATCTTCAATCGGATAAAAATCAATCTGTTGCGCATCAGCGAACGCCTGCGCTTCAGCGAAAGGAACAATATCGTCCTGCAGGCCGTGAATCAAACTGGTATTTCTGGCAACATCACCAAAGGCATACAGATTGACTGCCGGGCTTATCAACAACAATTTTTCAATGGCAACACGCCGTGCAACACAATGCTGCACATAGGCACCGAAGGAAAACCCGGCCAGAATAATGGGCAAACCCGCCACATAATGCCCACGCACAAAGGCAATTACCGCCAGCATGTCTTCGGTTTCACCCTCTCCACCAGTATATTCTCCATCGCTGTTACCCACACCACGAAAATTGGGACGTACAGCGACATAACCTTCATCGTGACACAGCTCAGCCATACATTGCACGACCTTGTTGTCCATGCTGCCGCCATGCAGAGGGTGTGGGTGAGCGATGAACGCCAGTCCACGCCGTTTGTCACCCGGGTCGTTGACCAAGGTTTCCACTTGCCCTGCCGGCGACGGAATGCGCAGTTTGGCTCGCTTCATACGATGCGTAAACGTTCAACGATACGCCCGTGCTGCAAATGACTGTCGATAATCTCGTCGATATCCTGCTCATCCACCCAGTTGTACCAGACCTCATCCGGATAAACGACCAACACAGGCCCATCATCACATCGCCCCAGACATCCTGCGCTATTGATGCGACATTGCCCCGGCCCATCGAGTTGCAATGCCTTGACACGATCTTTGGCGTAGTCACGCATGACACGGCCTTGGCAAGATCGGTTACCGCCCTCCCGGACGTTGGTACAAAAAAAAACGTGGTAACGATAAAACGACATATTTTTCACTTTCATAACAACAGCGTAATAACGGTAACGGTGTGCATTCTACCATTTCATCACGTGCACCGGTGAAAGCGAACGGCCAAGAAAACGCTCGCCAATGGTCTGAAACTTGACTGGTACGTCCGTGACATAATACTCATAACGGGGCACACAGGTTTGCGTATTCAGCCATCCATGCTCGGCCAGCAACTCGGCCGTACGTTGCGCCATGGCTTCTGCTGAATCGACCAGCTTTACCCCCTCTCCCATCACCGAATGGAGCAACGGTTTGATAAGCGGGTAATGCGTGCAACCCAACACCAGCGTATCAATATTTTCTGCTTTTACCGGACGCAAATACTCCTCGGCAGTCAAGCGGGTAACCTCATTTTCCAGCCAGCCTTCTTCAACCAAGGGCACAAATAGCGGGCACGCCTGTGAAAAAATCCGCGCGGAACGGTTGACCGTATGAATGGCGCGCGCGTACGCATTACTATTGACTGTGGTAGGTGTGCCGATGATGCCAATCTGCCCTGTTCGCGTTGCAGCACAGGCCGCCAGCGCGCCGGCATCGATGACATCGAGCACTGGCACGGGCGAGATGTCGCGAACTGTCTGAGCGGCGACCGCCGCCATGGTATTGCAGGCAATGATGAGGATCTTGACGTTTTGCGCCAACAGGAATTCGACAATCTGCGTGGTGTAATGGGCGATGGTTTCTACCGACTTGACCCCATACGGTACGCGCGCGGTATCGCCAAAGTACACAATATTTTCGAATGGCAACCGCTCCATGAGTGATCGCACCACCGTCAGCCCGCCGATTCCCGAATCAAAAACGCCAATAGCCCGTTGCGATACGGCAGTTGACACAGCAGTCGGCGTAGTGGCCGATATCACAGAGGAGGCAGAAGGAAGTGTTGGCTGATGCATAAAAATTCCGATCAAAACTTCGTAACAGAGAACACATCGGGTGGACAGGCTGTCGGGCAAAATTCGGGCTATAATCGGAAAATAGTTTGGTAAAAAATTTCCATCATCAGGCCAATAAACATGCAGACACTCACCGTCGCGCTAGGCGAGCGCAGCTACCCGATTCACATTGGCGTCAACCTGTTGACGCGCACCGACCTCATTTTACCGCATTTGCCGCAAGCACAGGTTGCCATCGTCACCAACACGACCGTAGCGCCGCTGTATTTGGCCAAGTTGGCTAACGCGCTACGGGCAAGCGGCGTCGTGGTACGGGAAATTATCCTGCCTGATGGCGAGACACACAAAAACTGGCAAACGCTGAATCAGATTTTTGATGCCTTGCTGGCTGGGCATTGTGAACGAAAAACTACGTTGATCGCTCTGGGAGGTGGTGTCATAGGCGATTTGACTGGGTTTGCCGCTGCCTGCTACCTGCGTGGCGTACCTTTCATCCAGATTCCTACCACGTTGCTAGCGCAGGTTGATTCATCGGTCGGAGGGAAAACCGGTATCAACCATCCGTTGGGCAAAAACATGATTGGCGCCTTTTACCAGCCCGGACTGGTGCTGGCGGATATCAACACGCTACACACGCTGCCAGCACGCGAGCTATCTGCCGGCCTTGCCGAAGTCATCAAATATGGGTTGATTCACGATGCAGCCTTTTTTGACTGGCTGGCAACCAATATGTCTGCTTTGCGTGCATTGGATACAGCAACGCTGACCTACGCCATCGAACACTCCTGTGCCATCAAAGCGGCCATTGTCGCGCAAGATGAACGTGAATCCGGTCTGCGCGCATTACTCAACCTTGGACACACATTTGGGCACGCCATTGAATCCGGGATGGGATATGGCAATTGGTTACACGGCGAAGCAGTGGCCGCAGGCACAGTGCTGGCGGCAGATTTATCTTGCCGCATGGGATGGTTGGCCCAAAACGATGTCGATCGCCTGCGAGCGCTATATCGCGCAGCAGGATTACCTGACAGCGCACCGAATCTGGGTGTGGATGCCTACCTGAAATGGATGGGGCTGGACAAAAAAGTGGAAGACGGGCGCATTCGTTTCGTTCTGTTACGCCGAATTGGCGAGGCCGTCACCACGGCTGACGTCCCGGCGGAATTGCTGACTGCCAGTTTGCAAGGCCATGTCACCGGGAATCCCTGAAAAAAATAAGTGAGCTGCGCCACCATGAACAAAATATCCGGCTTGATTGCAAACAGCATGACGCCATGTCCAAGAACCTGAATCTGCGCTTTCATGACACTCCGATGCTGGCTCTGCTGGCAGCGCAGTTTTTGTCGGCGCTGGCCGACAACGCCTTGTTGGTGACTGCCGTGGCTGAAATGAAACTGTTGGGCGCAGTCAACCGGATTAGTTGGGTGCAGATTGGTTTCATTCTGCCTTATATTTTACTTGCGCCTTATGTCGGCAGGGTGGCGGACGCCCTGCCAAAGGGTCGTGTACTGATGATTGGCAACAGTATCAAACTTGCCGGAACGCTGCTCATGATGGCGGGCATCGACCCCGTCGCGTCGTATCTCATCGTCGGCGTGGGCGCCACACTATATTCTCCAGCCAAGTACGGTATCTTGAGTCAGATGTTTCATCCAGAACACCTGGTGCGGGCAAACGCCTTGCTGGAAAGCTCAACCATTGCTGCGATTCTGCTGGGTGTCGTGGCTGGTGGTTGGCTATCGGACTGGTCTGTCATCAAGGCAATGCAAATCATCGCCGGGTTATATCTGTTCGCGGCACTGGTCAACCTGCTCATTCCCCGTCTGCCACCACAAGCCTTGCACCCCGCGCTGCAACCGCTGGCGGCGCTGAAAGTTTTTGGCCATGCAATCGGGACACTACTGCGTGACCCTGCTGCACGCATCAGCCTGATTGGCACCAGCCTGTTTTGGGGTTGTGGCGCAGCATTGCGCCTGATGCTGTTCGTCTGGGTGCCACAAGCGCTACATATTACCAACAATCGAACACCAGCCGACATGATGGGAATATTGTCGCTTGGTATCGTAATGGGAGCTGCGCTGGCCTGGTTCTGGGTCAGTCTGACCCGGATTCATCGCGCTTTTCTGGGAGGTATGCTGATCGGACCCGCCATCATCATACTGGATTTTCAACATCACCTGTTACCCGCAGATATCTGTCTCTGGCTAATGGGGATGTCCGGCGGACTGTTCATCGTACCGCTCAACGCCCTGTTGCAAACACGCGGACAAAATAGTATCGGCGTTGGACAGGTACTGTCAGTGCAGAATTTTCTGGAAAATATCAGCATGCTGCTGCTGGTCGGCGCCTACGGCCTGAGTAGCCATCTTGCGATCGACCGTGTCGTGTTGGCCTTCGGCGTGCTGATGCTGGTTGGCATGTCCATCCTGGCGCGGCAAATGCAACACTTGCGCCCCATCAAAAAATGAAACCCCTGTCGATAACAACAAAAAGCCCGGGTACCAGACCCGGGCAAAAATCCTCAGAAGAGGATGGAGGAGACAACACTAATGCCTCTAGGAAGAAGCAGAAATCAGTGTTATTAGAATTTTCTAATATATTAACTAAGCTGTCAACAACTATTTTTGGTATCCGGGGCAACCGGATTTGACATACTCTACATGACGCAATAAAATTTACTATTATTCATTAGGTTACGATATGATATCCCAATATGGTGTTATGATGAAAACCATTTTTTTGCTCTGCTGTTCCAATGTGTTCATGACCTTTGCCTGGTACGGACATCTGAAAAACCTGCAACGTGCGCCACTGATCGTGGCTATTTTGGCCAGTTGGGGCATTGCCTTTTTCGAATATGCGCTACAAGTGCCGGCCAATCGTATCGGCTATCAGCATTTCAGCCTGGCGCAATTAAAAATCATGCAAGAAATCATCACCATGTGCGTATTCGCCATTTTTGCGGTCTGGTATATGCATAAACCATTGAGCATGAATTACCTGTATGCCGCCCTGTGCATGACAGGTGCTGCCTTTTTTATTTTTCGGGATGCTGTGTAAACAAATGTTGCCAACCGGCAAGCCCCAATTCACGCAAGGTTTGTATGTTTCTACCATAAATGGCTTCAGCATCCGGGAAGGATTGCACTGCCCGGTCGATACTCGCCTCACGAATCAGGTGCCAAATGGGGTAAGGCGCGCGATTGGTATAATTTTCAATGTCATCGAGTCGAGTATTGGCGAATTGGAACCGTGGGTGAAAACTCACCACCTGAAACGCATCGTTAAATTCTTCGGCATCGGTGATTTGATCGACCAGTTCCAACACATCATTGAACACATAAAAATCACTGAACATATCCGGAAAAATCAGTAGGGTCGTATCTGTTTCTTCCGGTGAAGTTTCGCGCAGATGACGCAATTCCAGCAACAACTCTTCTAGCGCCATTTCCAGGTTTGTGGCCTTGCTCACCACATATCGAATCTGGTTTTTGATGTGTACACTTTTCGCAAATGGACACAGATTAAGCCCAATAACTGCTTTTTCCAGCCAAACGCGCACATCGGCCACCACCTGTTGTTCGTCGTTCATTGTCAATCCTTCTTTTGTCCAAACCAGCGCGCAGTACGCTGGCAATACACTTCGTACGCCTTGCCAAACCGGGCATGAAGATGCGCTTCCTCATGCCGGATGACAGCATAACGCATGACTAACCATATCACTGGTGCCAATACCAGCGTCCAGCCATTCTGCCATAAAATGCTGGCAGCAAGGTATAGCAACGCATCCGCGAGATAAATCGGGTTGCGGCTAAACGCAAACGGCCCGCTGGATACCAGCGTACTCGCCTGTCCATACGGGTTGACCGTGGTACGATAATGCCAGATAGTCAACACCGCCCACAACATCAAGCCAATGGAAACCGCCACAACACCCCACGCCAACCAACGCACCAATGTTGGCGTGGTAAAAGCAAGCGTTTGCCAATGCGCCAAATACCAGCCGACGACAAACCCACTCACATAAACCAATGGCGGAGGAAGCAAGGTTCGTGGTCGTTTTGCAATATCAATCATGCCAATCCAGTACGGTACGCGTATTATCGGTACATGCTGCCACCAGCGCAGCAACGTCCATATCGCGCAAAGCAGCCAGTTCGGACGCAATGCGCGGCAAGTATTCAGGCGAATTACGCTGACCGACGGCCCATTGTGGCGACATATCCGGCGCATCGGTTTCCAGAACGATACTGCTTAGCGGCAGCGCCTTGACCAGACGATGCAGGTTGAGTGCCCGGCTATAAGTCGCTGCACCGCCAAAACCCAATTTGAATCCCATGTCTATCAATCGTTCGGCCTGTTGCAGGCTGCCATTGAAGGCATGCGCGATTCCGCGACGAATACCGTGACGGCGTAGCAGCTTGATTCCCGCATCGACGGCATGGCGCAAATGCAACAATACCGGCAAACCATGACTGCGCGCAAGTTCAAGCTGCGCGGAAAAAAAATATTCCTGTCGAGAGAAATCCAGCCGTTTATCCCAACCATCAAGACCAATCTCGCCTATCGCCAACGGGCGCCGCATACGCAACCATGCGTCGAGTTGTTGTAAATCAGATTCTTTGTGCTGAGCTTCGTAAACAGGGTGCAATCCCCATGCCGGAAGGCAGGCAGGAAACTGGTCACAAACTGCCTGAACGGCGGTAAAATTGTCAGCATTTACCGCCGGCACGACCAAATATGCAACGCCTGCTGCCTGCGCACGTGCCAATACATCCGCTCTGTCGACATCAAACTCGTGCGCATCCAGATGGCAATGGGTATCAATCATGATTGCACATCTGCCGCACAGATTTTACGCACAGGCACCGGAATACCCGCCTGTTGCCATTCATTTTCTTCCGCCCACCATCCTTCGTGTTCCTGTTGTGGCGGCACTGCAAGCTCGATGGACAAAGGCGTGATGGATAAATGACGGTGCGTAAGCAAATGTGTGAAGGGTTTTCCTTGCGACACGCGCAACGCGGGCACTCCCCATTTCTGTTGACAAAGACCATTTCCATCGGGTTCGGCTTCCAGCCAGGGCAAACACCACATACCACCCCAAATTCCACGATCAGGTCTGCGTTCCAGCCAAGCCCGATGCTGATACTGGAACCTTACCAGCCAGACACTCACTTTGGCGACGACAGGCCGCGATTTTTTTCCCGGCAACATATTGACCCGATTTTCGCATCGGGCAACACAATCGGCGCTGACTGGACAATAATGGCAATCTGGCTGATTGCGAGTACAGATGGTCGCGCCCAGATCCATGATTGCCTGACTATAAACTGGCATGTCCTCCGCTTGCGGAAGTAAATTTTCCGCCAGTGCGTACAACTGTGCCCGCGCCGGTCGGGTTTCAGGGTACAAAGCAATACCTGCATGGCGTGACAGTACCCGTTGAACATTACCATCAAAGATAGCCACTCGTTCACCCGCGCAAAATGAAGCAATGGCCGCCGCAGTCGAAGCGCCCACCCCCGGTAATTGTTGCAATAGCTGACTATTCAACGGAAACTCGCCGTCAAATTGCGCAACAACCATCTGTGCCGCCCGATGCAGGTAACGCGCCCTGCTGTAATAGCCCAACCCGCTCCATAAAGCCAGCACATCTTCCATTGTTGCCTGCGCTAAGCTCGACACTTCCGGAAACCGCGCCACGAAACGCTCAAAATAAGGAATCACGCTGGCAACCTGTGTTTGTTGCAGCATGATTTCGGACAGCCAGACCCGATACGGCGTCCGGTTCAATTGCCAGGGCAAGTGGTGTCGACCATGCTTGCCCTGCCAGTCAATCAAGCGGTATGAAAAGGTTTGCATGCTGGCAAGTGTAAGACAGTCGCCAATATTTTGCCAGACATGTAAAGAACCGCTGATTTATCCGTTCTAAGAAAGCACTGATTACAACTTCTGGTGCGACCCATCACAGAATGGTGCGTTCTTGGTCGTCCGGCAGCCACATAAAAATTGCTTGCCGGCTTCTTTGACAACGAACGCCACCGGGGTAATATCTGTTCCGACATGCGATCCATCACAAAATGGCTGGTTTTTGGAGCGCCCGCAAGCACACCAATAATATTCACCCGCTTCCAGCTCAACAGCATACGGCATTTTTTGGGTACAAATAGCTTCTGTCATGATTAAACTCCTCAGTTTTTAATAGCTTCGACGGGGACTTTGATACGCACTTCATCACCGACCATGGGAACATACGCTTTCATGCCATAATCCGAACGCTGGATGGTCGCGGTAATATCGCCGCCACAAGCCATTTTATGCGCCATAGGATGCTCGCCGCAATGAAAATTGTGCACGGTGACATGCAACGGACGTGTAACACCCAACAGGGTAAATTTTCCGTCTGCGCCTACCACCTTGTCACCATCAAAAATCAGTTTGTCAGATTTGAATGTCATGGTTGGATATTGGGCGACATTAAAAAATGCCGGGCCCGATAAATGCTCATTCCATTCAGCGAACCCCATGTCCAATGATTTGGTGTCGATGGTCAAATCCACACTACCAGTTTTGTTGGCAAAATCAAGCGTTACTGTGCCATGGGTGTCATCAAAACGGCCGCGCTGGGTAGAATAACCCAAATGATTGACCGCAAAAATTGGCCAGGTATGATGCGGGTCTATCGTATACACATCTGATGCCGCCAATGCAGATGCACTCATGATTGCCAACAGGGCGCTGGCCAATACTTGTTTCTTCATCGATCGTCTCCTTGAAAAATAAACACGCAACAAACAATTACTGCATCACAACATGAAAATGAATCTTCACCACATCAGCAACCACGGAAGGATCCGCCCATTGCCCGCCGCCAACGCCAAAAGCAGCACGCGATATCGGCAGATCACCGTCCAACACCAGACCTGCGGCAGACTGATTCGCCGCAAAAACAATCTCCACTTCACGTGACCGGCCCTTGATGCTCAACGCACCATCCGCTGCGTAGCGACCGTTTCCCAACATCCGAATGCTACGGGAAACAAACTGTGCCTGCGGCCAATGCCGCACGTCAAACCAGTCTTTATCTTTCAAGGTTTCGTCCATTTCCGGACCACCGGCTGATACACTCGCTGTATCGACTGTCACCACCGCGCTGTCTTTTTGCGGGGCATCCGTATCAAAATGAACTTGCGCAGTAAAACGGGAAAATTTTCCCGGCACGGCAACGCCCATTTGAGTGGATACGAAAGTGATGTGGCTTTGCGCCATTTGAACCGATTGCCAAGCCTTTGCAAAAGCCGTCGGCGCCAGAAAACACAATATGATGGCAGCAAGTATATGTTTCATAATTATTAACCCCTTACTTTCGGAAGCACGCGCTGCAACAACCCATCACGCAACAAAAACTGGTGCTGGATAGCCGCCAGCACGTGCAACCCGACCACGCCAATGAACACATAATTCAATACATGATGAACCGTTTTCAAAGTCTCACCCAGCGCATGATTGGCTGCCAACAGGTTCGGCAGCGGCCATTTGCCAAACATGACCACCGTAAAACCCGACGCAGAACTCATCAACCAACCGGATAACGGAACAAGCAACATCAATCCATACAGCGCCCAATGCGTCGCCCCGGCAATTTTTTCCTGCCATGCCGGCATCCCGCCCGGCAATGCCGGAGGTTGATGCAACAAACGCCAGCCGATACGCAAACACCACAATGCCAACACCAGCATCCCCGCCCA
>JAJYGL010000282.1 GCA_021790625.1 Pseudomonadota bacterium
AAATCCGCGCCATCCTGTTACGCGATGGTGGTGACATCGAACTCATCAGCTTCACCGACACCAGCGTGCGTGTGCGGCTAAAAGGCGCCTGCGCCGGTTGCCCAAACGCCATGCTCGACCTGAAAAACGTTGTCGAAACGCTTATCCGGCGCACCTACCCTCAAATCAAAGAAATACAAAACACATACTAAGAAAGCGCTGATCTATTCACACATGGCCGCGACGGTGGCCTGGCGGGATGAAATGCAAGGCGTTGCGCGCCGTCAAGGGTTATTCTCCTTGATAAGCGGCACAACGCGGCTCATGGAGGAATAGATCAACGCTTCCCTAAGCGGCTATTTAACCTGTTGTGTTAATATGACTACTATATGTATATGCCAGAAGCAGATTCACACTGAAACCGTGATCTGCCCCTGATTTTCTCTGGTTTTCTGCATATCCCCATGACACTGTTCAGCAACGGCGACCCTCCGCACTTTGGTGATTTCAAATAGACTGATTCGTCATAAGGTATCCGGTTTTTACAACAACTGTAGATATATGAAAATTAGTACAGCATTATTGATGATTCTGGCAACCATTCTGGCAACTCTTTTGCCTATGCCCAGCATCGCGTCAACTTTTTTCTTTCCCGCCAATCATCCTGTATACGCTTCGGGCGATGTACCCAAATGGCTGCATGATGGGCATGGCCATGATGGATATGTCACGGTGACGACTGAAGTGATTCCTGCAAGCAGCTGTGTGCCCTTGTCAAATCATAGTTTCTGGGGAGGCGAGAATACACAGCTCGTGTTATCGGTCACAACCAATGGTTTTACAAATAAACTGAACGGCAAAGAAATTCCGATTGCCACATTCGATGGAAGAGATAATGGTTCGCAGTGTGCGACGCTGAGTACGCTGCCCATAAATGTTGTGCCGCTTGCATTGCTCGGCACTTTTTCCATTTTCAATCCCGGCGAGCTGTCTCTGATTTTAAATGTAAAAAGTGCCAGTGACTCGAAGCAGGATTTTATAGGTTCAGCCAAATTCCTGTTGGGCGCCGCCGCCATGGTCGCGACGGGAGGATCAGCAGCCGCAATTGGCGGGGTTGCCTCAACTGTGGGCAATCCTGTTCTATCCCAAGCCCAAAGCAAAACAAATAATCTGATGAAGAACATGGTGAACAGCAAAACCAAGATTACCCTGAACTGGCCAAAATTGCGCAGCGGTATAATTTCGATTGAAATCCCTGTTTACCGGGCAGAAAGCAGTCTCGACAGGTCCGTCGATTCGAAGATCGCGAAATTGCAGACGGATGACAATGCTGAAAAGACCATGCTGTTTACCGTCAGATTTACGTTTCACTATGTCAGCAGCCTGTTTGACAGCGCTGCATCGGACGCTAACGGCATACCCAATCCGGACAGCACTGCCGCTTCTGCCGTGCTCAATTACCAGATGTTGGGAAGTCCATACAACTTTCTGCAGCTTCTCGATGACTCGTCACCCAGCCTGCTGCAGGCCATTGCGATTGCCAACGGGCACAATTTAACCGAAGCCTGCAGCATCGCGCTGGGCAAGTTGAAAACAGCCGGTTTGAGCAATATCGACAAGGCCATCGTCATGAAATCATTCATAGATGAGGCTAAGGATGGAGCTGCCTGGTATGGAAACCCCGCTTTGGTAAAGCGCTGTTTTTCCCAAGCGCCTGAAATCCAGACGTTGTTGGAAAAATTGTACGGTGTCCCCACCCCGCAATTTATTATCGGCGATGTTCAGGATGGTGTGGGTTTGCCCTACCAAAACTGGCGAAAAATTATCGGCCCCGCCCTGTCGAACTTCAGAGACGCGCTGACTGCGAAGCAAGATCGCATCAATGTGTTGGCCAGTCTCAATGGCAAGCATGACATCAAGGTTACTTTCTCGCCTGATATGGAAAGCTGGCAAGCCGCTGCCCCATCCGCAGACGATCCCTATCCCGGGATCGGGATCCTGGCAAACAGGGAGATCAGGACGATAGGATGTTTCATCTACAAGGACGCAGACAATCTGAGCCTGCATGATCCCGGTGCGTATTTCATCATGGAAGACATGAGCGAGCATTTCTGGCTCAACGCCGTCAAACTGTCACCTGACCCTTACAGGATACTGAGTCTGCATATCTCGGCGCTTTCCGCAGATTGGGAAAAATACTTTGAGTCCTATAACTACCCCGGGGGAGAATGCGCAGGAATACTTGAAAGATATAAAAAAGCGTCGTCTGGAGAATATGTGGGTGACCAGCATCCTGAAAGAAGCGCCGATCAATTCAATTCCAGCACGCAAAATTTCTTTGATCGAACTTTCAATCGTTAAGGAAACGCTGATCTATTCCCACATGGCCGCGACGGCGGCCTGGCGGGATGAAAGACAGGGTGTTGTGCGTCATCAACGAGGCGGTTGCGACCAAATCGGGCGCTCGCTTGCCAGTATGGCTTGGTGCCAAAGTCCCGGCTATGACCTGCGCCGTACGCATCACGATCTTCCCGATTTGACCTGCAACGCGGCTCATGGAGGAATGGATCAGCGGTTCCTTAAATTACCTAACTGCCAAAGCGCGAACTATCATTTGCTGCACTTCCGTGGAGGCATGCATTGGAATTAATTCAACCTCAGTGTGAGATGAGGCAAAGACCCTGAAAATTTCGTCGGCAAATGCTTGTCCTATTTCTTCTACACCAGAAAAATCCAGAACGACTGTTTTAAATTTTTCAAAGCGAGATACCAGACGTTTTGCTTGTGAACGAGAAACCAACTTTTCACCATTATGGCGGGCCAGTCGCACCGGAACAACGGTCTTGCTGAACGTAAATTCGTCTGGTTCCGTAAACTGTGAGTAAATCGAATTCATCGTGCGCTGGCTATTATTATCTAACCTCAAAAATACGCGCGTCCCTGGTATATCCCTGTCATCATCTATCAGCCAATCATCTTGTTCAGCTTTATGGGAAAAATAGAGTGTGCGGGACATGATTACAAAAGAATCAAAAGCACGCGAAGTGAAAAATATACCCTCCCCGGAATGGTTGGTCGGGTCTGTCGTAAATTTACCTTTTGCCAATTCCAGAATCGCCTCTCTTGGATCGTAAAGATTACCCAGTCGCTGGATGCGGTGAAAAATTCCCTCGCCATCATCATTAATCCATATTCCTACATCTAGCGCAGTGCGTGTGAAGTGAATGGCAAGTGTCGTTCCCTCGGAGTGGTCTATGGCGTTGTTAACCATTTCGGTGAAACCGTAATGCCACATATCGCGCACGTTTTCCGGCAAGTCCGCTATGAGTGGTGCAATATTCTCCATCCAGACAATATCTTCCCTCAAGCCAAGCAATGAAAACTTCCAGGATTGCTCGATCAATGGAATGAGCCAAGACGTCTTGGCATTTCCCCGGCCAGATGAATCTACCATCTTCGCATTCTCAAGGGCGGCGAGATGGCGACCAGCTGCCTGCCTGGAAATATCAAAATGCCGAGCCGCTTCCGCTGCAACATTGCGGGCTTTATTGCGGCACATATTTAATATGAACTGCCTGATTTCTGAAGTTTTCGCTCTCATATATCGTAAACAATTAAATAATTTATCGTAAACAAATATACTGAAAAGCGACAACATTGCAAGAGTTGTTTGACAACTTTTTTACGCTTTGCAGCCATCTAAAACCTTACTCATGTTTTGTTAGAATCATCACTTCGACGGCATCATGTAGCCCGGCAGCAAAATCTCAAGGTGAAAAAAGAAAGCCCCTGTGCGTCACGCGTTCGGGTCAAATCGGGCAGACCGCGACGCGTACGGGCAGGTCGTAGCCAAGGCTATGATGATATGCTAAAACAGAGATCGCGCGTCAGGCTTGCCGCCCATACCATACGCATCACCACGCTGTACTGCCCGCAGGGCAAGCCGTGTCAACATCTGTAAAGCTGGATAACGGGTTGGCCGTACAATTCAGACAGACGCAGCGGACATCGTTACTGTTGGCTGCAATGAAATACTGCGACAGCGGCCCGTTCCCCGTTGCTGTAATATAGTAGGACTGTCCGGTTCCACCGGTATTACCTTGCGTATAGTTATACGTAAAATAATTACCGCTATCGATAATCACCGGCGCCGGCACTGTTACCGGCGTCGCAACGGGCGGGTACGAACGGTCATCCAGATACGTCTGTTCCACGCTTGCCATCGCCGCTGCGATGGCCTGCTGACCCGTTGACGTTTTGGATTTATTGACATAGTTGATGTAATTGGGATACGCAATCGCCGTTAAAATCGCGATGATCGCCACCGTCACCATCGCTTCGATGAGTGTAAAGCCACGTTGCGGCCGTTCAGCACATTTCATCATCACCATACCCCATCAATTGTTTAAAATCTGCCACCAGATAAACTGGTTACCGGGGCCGCCTGTGGTAAAACTGACATAAGGGCTTCCCGTTACGCCACCAGCCGCCTGATTACCACTGAGTGACGAAGACCCGAACAAATCGACTCCGGTTGCGGCACCCGACCCCGACACGCTATACGCCGTACCGCTACCGATAAAGATATTATTGACCACCGTGGTACCCGTAGCACCAATACCGCCACCGCCGCCACTACCGCCACTACCTGTCAACATGGTAAAAGTTCCTGCCGGAAAATTACCACTGAGCAAATTATACAGGTAATAATAGGCACTTCCCGGGCTGCATGCCGATGCCGTTGTTGTGGTCACTGGCACAATCAAGGCATCATTGGCGATGGCCGGGTTATCAGTAATCAAACCATTCAACGGCAAGAACTGGATTCCATTTGTCGGCGCAGCCGTTCCGTTTGCATATCCAGACGATGAGGGAGCATACGTGCCGTTTGTCCATATTCCTGCACCGCCAACATAACTGGTCCAGTCCTGCGCCCAGGCGAGCCCCGGCGCGGGTGTGGTTACTGAAACCTGGTCAAACACAGTGATCCGCGTGCTGGATGCAGCGTAGATATAAGGCGTACTGCCGTTAATAATCCCACCCACATACGCAATGGCATGGTCCGCATCGGTAGCATACGACGGGGCATAAAACGAACCTATCGTTGTCAACGTCAATGATGGTACCAATGTCGTGCCTGTGGACAAAGTCACACCATACAGATTGCCGTTGCCATCTCCCAGATACAGCACATTGTTCAGAATAAAATCATTCGACGTCGGCACAAAAGGCAAGATCAATTCCGGTAACGGTTCACTACCTGTCGAAACCTCCCTCAAAACCAATACCGGTTGTTGCGTATTGTTCGTGGTGACATAAACCACATACGTTATGTTCTGGCTGCCGTTTTGCAAACGAAAGTACGCTGGCTGCACGACATGAGGGAGTGTCACAGGCGGCACGATGCCCGCCTGGGAACGCCAGTCATCATAAACGACTTTTACTGGCTGCCCGCTTGCATTCATTTTCAACGCAAAATTGGACTGTGTATCCGCCATATTACCCACAATATACGTCGCCCATTGCTGCGTTGCCAAAGATTGCGCATCCACCACCGTTACGGCCCCATCACCATAGTGATTATTGGCAAAAGCATTGCTTCCAATCTCATTTTGTTGCAAATTGGCGACAAATTCGCGCGGCATCCAACCCCAGGCCAACTGCCCGGATGGCGTCGGATTATTGATCGGCTGCCCATTTTGATACACCGCATACAGAAAACCGTCCTGATCAGGGAAAATCAGCTCGGCAGGACGTTGTGTCTGCGCGGTATTGGATGCCCATGTCATATAGCCGGTATTCGCCGTCAAGGTTGGATCATTGGGTGGATTGAAAAATTGCAGCGATTGTGCAAATTGCTCGCTAATGGATTGGTTATCACTACCAATCAGCCCGAAATAGGCATTCGGCGCACGTCCGCCAAGATATGGGCTGCCGGATCCCGCCGTACAGCCAGACGTGCAAGGATAAGAGGGATTGATCGTGTAATCGACGATGGTTGATTGCGTGCCTGACAGGCTTGATGGCGGAAGATTGAATGCCGCCGCATCGAGGCTGGTCAACAATGTTATTGGCCCAAGTACAGAACCGGTAGATACCCCCGTTGAAAACAGACTGCTCGTTCTGGCCGAGATGGTCTCCGCTGTCGCAGCATCCCATATGGGTGCGCTGGCGATCAACCCTCCCGTCACGCTGAATGCGTCTACATGACCTTGAGCAGGCGATACCGAATCGACCGTATCATAAACATAGCCACCACCACCTTGCAACGCCGAGGGTGCTGCGACCGGAGCCGTGTTGATCTGACTGGACAGACTGTTAAACACGGAACCCAATGCGGTAGCCAGGGTGACGGTACTGGTGGCCTGATAAGCCTGATTGGTTCCGCCGGCCTGGGCAATGGCATTGGCCTGCGCCACGTCCCCCCCTCTCGTCGCTGCCCCTTCTGTCGACATGATGACCACATACACATTGACACCCAAATTCTGATGCAATGCTGCAGCAACCGGAACCGGATCAACCACGTGGGTTGTCGTAGAACTGATATGCCGCGCATCTTCCTTGCCGTCGATGATCAGTAACAAATTGTTGCTGCGGCAATTATCGTAGGGATCCTGGTGCTTGTACGCGGCATAATAAGCGTAAGAATTCTGCAATGAATCATACAGTTCGCTGCCAACACCCCAGCTAGTATACGACGAAATGCTCAGTCCATAATACCCCCCCACAGGAATCGTTAAGGGATTGGAATTGCCTTGTTGCGTGTAAGGCATCATACCTGACGCATTGCACACACCACATCCCTGCGGGTTGTAATCGTCTCCATCGTTGCGCATCTGCTGGTAACCCAGAAACCCGAGGACCAATGTCCGTTGGTCAGTGTACCCCGTTGTGGGGTCGGGCAAATCCAGAAAAGGCCCCATATGCGATGTCGAGTTGGGTCGACGTCTCTGCACAGCCGTTGCGCCATTCGTGGTACCCTGCAACGCCGGACGTATGTCCGACCAGTCTTCCATTCCAGACGCACCACCCGTATTCACCGAAAATCCGTTAGCGACCAGATTCCGGTCCGGCGCATCCGGATCAGCCGTACCAGATGGATAGGCAGCCGTCCACGTCTGCTGGATGCCGCCGCCGGACTGAACCGTGACCGATGCGGTTGTGGCAGACGGATAACTGGTTGACCAGGTCGACGCCCCGTAAACGTTCAAGCAGCCGCCGGAGGTATTGACCGAGCAGGAATACTGCACTTCGCCCGACCAGCCCAACAGGCTGCCAATGTCCGTGGTATAGGGAAAACCATTGCTTGAATTTCCCAGATCCACATTTCCACTGAACGGCGTATTGGTCGATGTCCACGACACCGAACCTGGCCGTCCCGCCTCATCGGCAGGGAAAGCAAACGTTGTGCCCACAACGGCGTTGCTGAGCGAACCGAATCCATAAGCAGGCAGGTAACCGGCAGGAAGATTGATGCTGAATGGCTGTATGGTGAAACTGAGGGAACCCGTTCCACCCGACGAACCGGTGTAACTGATGGTTCTGGCCGGAATCCGGTTTGCCGCCAGATAAATACCCGTGCCTGCAGACTGTGTGGTATATGGCGGCGGAAAAAATGCAAAATCATTCGCTTTCTGTCCAGGCTGCGCACCTTGCACTTGTGTCGCCGTTAGATTGAGTGAGCCGCCGCCTGTTGTGGGGACACTGGGAATCTGACCCATCCCACCGTTGATGGCATCACTGGAAATGGCAACGGTCATTTGATCGCCGCCATAATATGCCGTGTACTGACCGCTACCCTGACTGCTGTAGCGCGTATAAAGAAGATAGTCATTGCTTTGATAATTCGGGTTGATGGCAGGATTCCCCGTCAGCGCGATCGGCAACCCGCCGGGACTACCCGGATAAGGGTCAGAATAAGGGGTAAAGAATAGGGACTGCGGGTTGGTGCACGAAGTTGGCGTCACAGACCAGATGCCACCGTAAATATCTGTCCATGTTTTGGGCGCGCAAATATTAGTGACGCTGACCAGACCGGATTGCGTATCACAAACACCATTTCCCACCACCGCGTAATGTGGGGAAACCGACGGCAATGAACTGCACCACGCAGGTCGCGTCGTGGCTGAAATGTCAACGTTGCTTATCGCAAAAAAATTATCCGGATCATCGGCATACGGCGCCAGTTGCGAATCACTGTTATTGTCAGCTTGCACGGCATTATCCGGCACCAGCGCAGAACTATAATAATGTCCGACGTTCGTCCCGACACCGCCGCCAGTTGTTACGCCCGACTGCTGTAACAAATACTGCGGCACGCCATAAATCATCCGATAGGTGGCAAACCCAAAATTCATGTTTTGCGTCAATGGATTGGACGGATCAAGAAATGTTTGCATCACCTGCTTTGCCAGATACAGCTTGGATGTAGGCGCATTTCCTGCGGCATACGGCCCTATACTCCCCTTGGTTCCCGACACCCCATTGGCGTTGTAGGACATGGTCGTGTTGTCATACTGACTCGGGTCGGATGCCGTCACCGTATCGCTCGTTAATTCATTGCCCATCGAAGCAGAATTCGCCATCAATATCATGACGTTGGGTGCAATGGTGACCGTTGCCGGCGTGGAACCTCTGCCACCGCCCTCACCTCCGCCATTCGCTGAGGCAACGGGTATGGTCCACGGCATGACAAGCCCGGGCAACAATGCCATTGTTATGATTTTCCTGAACAGTTTCATGACCATCTCGTCCATGTCCATCTCCTCAATTCAATTCCCGTTCAATTCACGTACCATGCCTCGGTTTCGGCAGAACTACCGTCCGGCGTGCTGGTATTGGTAAATACCTGAAAAAACGTCCCCGTAATCTGCGCGCCACCCAATGCGGTCGGGAAAGCAAACGTATAAGGTGTTACCCGTACCATGTACTTTATCGTTATCTGTTGCCCGTTGATGGTCTGTACGGTCGATGCGCAACTGGTTGTCGTATTGCCTGTTGCGGTACAGCTTTGCCAAAAATCAGTATTCGGATTACAAGCCGCATTGAAATCTGTCGTGTTAGTGCAAGGCGGCGTCACAGCACTGTTGTTGTACCACGGTTGAGTCAAAACGGCGGGTGTAATCACACCACCAACGGCTTGCAATGCCTGTTTCGCCAGATACAGACCTTGATCATTGCTCATGGAAAGCATCTGCGATTGTGCAATGTTGCCACTCATGTTTAACGCCGTTCTGGTGACGCGCGATACGGAAACCGCTGTCAGCGTCAACACAACAAGAATAATCAGCGTGATAATCAGCGATACGCCTCGCTGTTTTTCAACAAATTTATCTGCAACATTTTGTTTTATAAAGTATTTCATAGATTGTTCGCCCAATTGACATTACGCAACGGCACTTCTGTCACAAACAACTGATGCCGGTACGTCAAACAATCTGCCTGGCCGGAACAACTGGCCGGCACGGTATAGATACTGCCATCAGGAAAGACATAACTTGCCGCCGAAACCGGTTTGCCCGACGGGTCCGGCTGCAAACCTCGCACCAACAGCGCCACCTGCACCGATTTCATATCGGTGATGCCTCCGGGGCAGCCCGTCGATTGATACGCTCCCGGCGCACTGGTACAGGAAAACTGAAACCGCATGGCAAGCACGCCGTCTGCATAATATACGGGCGCAGCAGTACCATTCGTCCATTGCAGAGATGGATAGCCCGTAACAGGATTCGATGCAATATCCCAGACACTATTGACCGGAATGACTACAAGAGGGTTACCCGCTACATTGCCATTGCTGGTCAAGGTCAATCTTTCGCTGCTGGTACTCAAATTGGCATCCGGCCACGTGGTACTGTTGGCGACCTGAACCGGATTGATGGCACCTGCCGCCGTCAGGTTCATCATATATCCTGCGTTGGCAATGTTCTGGGTCAGGCTCATCAAAGCCAGTTCAGCATCATGCCAGGTCGCTTCGGTATCAATCACCCTGCGTGCTGTCATTGCGCTTGCCTTGAAAACCGAATAAGCGGCAACCGCCACCAACAGCGAAATCAGCATGCCTACCATCAACTCAATCAGACCGAAGCCAGCCTGTTTGGAACTCACTGATTTATGTAGTGATTTATATAATAGTCTCGTCATGTCAGTACCCCATGATGAGACTGGTTTGATAACTTTGTGATACATGATCCGCACCATTCCAGCTCATTGTCACTGTCACCTGGCACGGAAGCATGGCACACGCCCCCGTACTACCTGGTGCTGTGACTGACAAAATGCCCGTTCCTGCCGGCAAATTGGCCTGTGTATAACTGCTCCACTCCGTCAGCGCCTGATCGATAGCAGTGTGTCCCGAATAATTTCCTGCCGTCGTATCTCCATTCAGCGCATTCAATCCGGCGAAATTATTTGCTTCCTGCGCAAAAATAGCCGAAGCAATCATCTGCGCCGCATACGTCGCCTGCGCAGCATACTGCGCCTTACCCATTGATTTCATGGAATAAGTCAATAATGCGGCCATACCAAGAAGACCAATCATCAGCACCACCATCGATACCAGGCTCTCCAGCAACGCCACGCCGCGCTGATCATGCGTCATGATATGCTCCCCGTTCCCGTTGGCGAAATCGTCAACGTCCAGACGCGAGCGCCGGCAGCGGGCGTAAACGTCACCGAATACGTTCCTGTGGGTATCGGTGCACCCAGACTGTTAATGGTCACCGTGGTCCCCGGCAACGCGCCGCCAGCCGCAGCCAATGTAACTTGCGGATATGCCGATTGGAAATCGGCAACAAACATGCCGCGCACTACCGTGCCCGACTGATTCGTGATGTACCATTCATAGTTGTTGGACATTATGTAAAGTGTATAACTCGCGTTATGGGCAATCGCCTGAGACTGCGCCCACTGAATGTCCTGCAGCGCGCGCTCGGCCGCGGAGCGCGCGCGCATGCTGCCCATCATGGACTGGTACAACGGTATGGCCTGCGACAACAAAATGCCAAACACCACCATCGCCACAACCAACTCGATGAGTGTAAAGCCTTGTGTAGTCTGACGTACGACACCGTCCTGCATTCAGTCATACCCCCGTTCACGCTGTTCGTTTATCACTGCTCATCCAAAAACGGAAAACATAGAGCGAACATTTTACAACACTTGCGCCCAATGTCTCTGATATTAATACATTGCTATCGCGTGTTGCCGCCGTTCAGACGAGCGGTAGAATCCAGCCGACGAACGGTAACTTTTATGGTTTTTTCTTTTGATAATAACAGAAAAAATGGCATGGTGTTTTAAAATCCATCAATTTGCCTCGCACGATCACGACAGCCAAGTAACAAATCCATATCATTCCCGACCCTGCACAAACCGACATGAATGCCGTATCATGGCAAAATGAATGCAACATCCGATGTCATTATCGCTGGTGGCGGCGTTGCCGGCATGTCCACTGCCTTTTTCCTTGCGCACGCCGGATTACAAACGACCATTCTTGAGCGCAATGTGCCGGGTATGGA
>JAJYGL010000067.1 GCA_021790625.1 Pseudomonadota bacterium
ACGCGACTATGCGGCGGGTTCGCGTCTTAATCCCCTTCAGGAAGTCGGGGTAATGAAACACTGGCTTTGGGAAGCCCCGTCGTTATTGGCTTGGCAGGGGCATTTGCGGACGGTAGCCCTCAAACACACCCACGGCTTTGGCCAACATGGTCATTATGGCTGATTTTACCTTAATAATCAACAAGCGGACGATTATGGGTTGTTAAAGAACGATCACACCACTATCTTCGGGCAGCATCCCTTTCCCGTAACAGACGATAGCTGATTTATCCCTGCCACACAAGACGTAATAACGGACTCGATCCGTTTCCTGGTGGATCAACCGAGACACGGCTTGTTTCAGTTCCGTCAACCGACGTTTGTCCAGGTGACATTCGTACACACTTCCCTGCACCCGATAGCCATACCCCTCGATGGCATTCATGACATGAAGTCGTCGACGGTCATCAAATATGTCATAACAAACGATTACCAGCATGATTTACAGGATCCAGTCGATGGGCAACCCTGGTTTACGACCTCGCCCTTGAAAGACGACACGTTCCTCGCACCAGGTACAAAGCGGATAAGCACGCAGACTGTCGGTTTCCGGGTTGATGAATTTCGTCATCTCGTACCATATCCGGTCAAATTGTGCGGTTTTTAGCTGGCATTCAAACACCGTAAAATTCACCTTTTCACCAAACCCGTAAAGTAATTTCTCCATGCAACGACGACTTCGATCTTCCGCAATGTCGTAACAAATCATCCAGAGTTTCATGATCAGCGTAGGGTAAAGGGTTCGTAAACCTGCTCTTCGCCCAGCATAACGCGCGCATAGTGATAGACCTGAAACTGGATGGCGCGGTGATAGTCCATGCGGTGACGCACGCGGGGGTGCAGAATAGCGCTGCGGAATTTACTCTGAATCAGGGCTACATATTTTCGGCGCGCGTTGTCTTCCATGCGGCACGGGTATTCTGCCTGGTCCTCCATCACGAAGTCTTCCGGCTTCAACAGCCCATCGATCAGGGCATACAAAGCCACGGTGTCAACCACGGATCCCCTGAATTCTTCCATCAGATCGGAGACCAGGGCGGGATGCCCAGGACGCAAGGCGTGCAATGCGCCAAGATAGGGGTTCAACCCCCGCCGATGAACCAGGGTCATGATGGTATTGAACAGGATACCGTAACCGTAAGAAATCAAGAGATTGAAGGGATCGGCGGGTGGCCGGCGCTGGCGTCCGGAAAACCCCCAGCACGGAGGAATCAACTGTTTGACCGCCGTAAAGAATACATGCGCCCCCTGCCCTTCCGTACCTCTGACCTGGTCCAGAGTCAATGTAGTGGGCAACCGATGCATCAAATCGGCCAACTGCTGATCGGCTTTTTGCAATTGATCCAGTTGCCTGCGACGGTTATAGCGTCGCAACAAAACACGGGTGTTATGCAGTTTTCCACGCACATAGGCACGGCCCAGCATAAGTTTGACCGCCCCATCCTCATCACGCAGAAACTGGGCGCGATGAAGGTCAGCATGGTTATGGCGAAAAGTATCCAGCGCCGCAAGGCAATTCCCCCCGACATCGCAGAAATAGACCTCCACCTGGTGTTTGGCGGCATGGCGCATCAGCGCCGTACTGACCATGTGATTGCCCTGAATCACGATTTGGTCAAGGGTGTTGAAGGGGATTGTTTCGCCAACCTCTTGGCGTCGACCGATGATCAGGCGATCGTTCTCTTTGTAAAAAGCCAGTCCATGTCCCGTGACCACCAGGGAACGAACCTGGGGGTCCAGGGGGGCGTCCACAAACTCCCAATCCTGTTCATTATCGAGTTCCGTCGGGATGGCGCGTGATCTAACCCTGACAGCAGGTTCGTCTGCAGACCCCAAGTTTGGCAATTTATCAGGAAAAACCGTCGCTGGGTCAGGAAGGTTCCGCACAGGCTCTTCATCTTTGAAATGGCGTCGGCTGAAGGCCCTTTCATGGGCTTCCAGTCCCGGATATTCGTTGGGAATGACCCATGGCTCTGCCCCCTCTGTGACAGGCTTGAGGAGATTGCGGATAAAGTCCACTCCCAGAAACCGGAAGCCCTCATCAAAATGGGTGACACGGGTCTTATCCGACTGGAGATCGAGTTTCAACTTTTTCATGACGTCCGTCGTCAGTTGCAAAGCCTCCTCGGCTTCCTGACGTTCCCGGCACAGAATCAGAAAATCGTCGGCAAATCGCACCAGACGGTATTGATGCCCCATGATATTTTCGTCGAAATCGTCCAGATACAAATTGGCCAGCAGGGGTGACAGGGGGGAGCCCTGGGGAATGCCTTTTTCCAGCAGAAAGGGTGGACCCGACAGCGGTTGAATCACAGCAGACAACCACAGATCGATGAGCGGAAATGTGCTGTCATCCGGCACAGTACGTTCCAGTTTTTCCCTCAGCAGGCGATGGTCGATGTTGTCAAAAAAAGCCGTAATGTCCGCATCCACCACCCACTGAAACCCCTGGTCACGCAATCGTGTTACCGTGGCCACGGCCATCTTGACGGAGTGACCCTGACGATAGGCAAAACTGGCCGTTTCCAGCTGACTGTCGATGGAGGGCGTCAATGCCTGGGCTACAGCCGTTTGAAGAATGCGATCCCGCACCGTCGGAATTCCCAACTTTCTGAGTTTTCCGGTTTTTTTGGCAATCGGAATTTCCAGTAACGGAGAAGGACTGTAAAGATGTTGCTCAACCTCTGAGCGTAAGGTTATGAGCCGACCAAACAACTTTTCTCCGAATTGTTCCAGACTGACTCCGTCAATGCCAGGACTGCCGTGGTTTTGACGTACTCGCTCCCACGCCGCGAACAGGGAAGGGTCCGTCAGCGCCGAGGCGAGTAATGTCATATCACCCATGTTGGAGGAATGAGATCAACGGTTGAGCAACCCCGTTTTTTGAGTTACCTCGGATTCGTTGATGGAATAGCGCTGCACGATGTTTTTCTTGTCGAACATCACCACGAGGGATTTTCGGGTGCCGCTGGAACTTGCGCCAAACATATTGACGATGGGCACATAACTGATGGCATCGGCCGACATCTTGGTAAAACTGTAGGTCCATATCTCCAACCCGCTATCCGTGAAGGATGTGGAGGTAGGCGCTCCAAATAACGCCTGGACCTGGGCTTGCGTCGTCTTTCCCTCTTCGATCTTGCTCTTGATGGTATCGCCCGATTCAGCACGGATGCTCTCATTGCCCGTGCTGGCGCAACCCGTTACCAAGAAAGCCAGAGAAATCGTTCCAGCCATGAATACCTGCCTGATTTTTTTGCTCATTGTCTTGATCCTTTGCGATTGATGTCTTTTGTATAAAATAGTCACTGGCCTTTCATGACCACCTCTGACTGCAGGGGCGGCGCCAACAGGAATCCAGCATAATTCGTCATGGTCCAAAACTTGCGTTTGGCAACATTGCAATTTCCAGCGCCCCCCAGCCATTCCAGGCAATCCGACTCACGCTCGTCGACTATACTCAACAGTATGGAGTTTTCTGAGGAAGTCACGACTTGGGGACCTCCCGAACCCGGCTCCAATCGGGGGATATGAACCGAGGCAGTTGGTGGAACAATTTCTCGTGTCGACGGGGTGTGGTGCCTGCCAGTTTTCACACCTTGAAAAGTGTGACTCTTGACCTGGACTCGACTGTGATCACGCGCAATGGGGAGCAAGAAGGGGCGGTCCGAGGGTACAACCCGGGGCGGCGGGGTCGAGCCAGCCACCATCCCTTGCTGGCTTTTGTGGCTGAGGCGCGCATGGTGGCGAACTTCTGGCTACGTCCGGGAAACACGCACTCTGCCAACAATATCCACCCTGCATGGCCTCGTACTGTCTGTTGGCGGTGCGTGGAAAACAAATTCAAGGATCGATGAGCCAAAACGACTGATGCTGTCGATCCCAAGAAAGCAAAGGGCCTGGTTCACTTCCATGTGGGTTAACGCATCGGGGCCGCCTGACATTATGCCGACGAAAAATCTCTAATGGACAATTTGGGTTAAACTCATGCGAGAACTGTCTTGACACGGGGGTCCACTTTAGTTTACATCCGACACTGACATCATCAGCGATTCATTCTGCACAGATCAATCCAGAATCCGTAAAAAGGAAGAAAACCCAACATCCTCGTGACCGCACACATTATAATTTGACCGCATAACAGGGGACCGTGCGCAGCCAGTCACGATCGCCGGAATATGCACGATCAGCAGCATTCAGAGACCGCAGCAAATGCGCCTTGGGTATCCGTCTATGAGTGGGAAGGCGCGGACGAAACAAAACAACAACAGAACCAATTTATGGCCAGGACCAAAAAACCGACTCACCAACCCAGTTTGCCGTTTCCGCCAGCAACCAATGCCCAGCAACGGGAAGCCGTAGGGGCACAGGCCCATGCCGAACTCGACGCCGGTTTTGCCGCGCTGTTCACGCCCGCTGACTCGAGTGCCGCATGACGCTGGACTTCGCTACCCTCGATGCCCTGCGTACCCGCCACCCTGCCTGGCTGCTGCTACGTTCGGACCATGCGCCGCTGGTGACGAGTTTTCTGCATCGGGTGTTCGTAGCGCCCAATGCGCGGGTGATGGCAGCCGCCGATTTGTCCGAGGCACTGGAAGATGAGTTGTACGCCCTGCGCCTGCAACTTGGCGAAACTGTGTTTCCCAAGCCCGCGCTGGAATACCTGAACGACTGGGCATCGCCGGATAAGGGTTGGCTGCGCAAGTTTTACAAGCCCGGCACCGACGAGGCGCAATTTGACCTCACGCCCGCGACCGAGAAGGCCATCGCTTGGTTGACGCAGCTTTCCGAGCGGCAGTTCGTCGGCACCGAATCGCGCCTGCTCACGCTGTTCGACCTGCTCAAGCAGATGAGCGAGGGTAGCGAGGCCGACCCGACCAAGCGCATTGCCCAACTGCACAAGAAGCGCGACGAGATCGATGCCGAGATTGCCCGCGTGCTGACGGGCTATGTGCCGCTGCTGGATGATACGGCGCTGAAGGATCGCTTTCAGCAGTTCATGCAGGGTGCGCGCGAGTTGCTCACCGACTTTCGCGAGGTGGAGCACAACTTTCGCCAGTTGGACCGGCGCGTGCGCGAGCGCATTGCACTGTGGGAAGGCAGCAAGGGGGCGCTGCTGGAGGACATCATGGGCGAACGCGATGCGATTGCCGATTCCGATCAGGGCAAAAGCTTCCGCGCGTTCTGGGATTTCCTGCTCTCCAGCCGCCGCCAGGAGGAATTGACCGAGTTGTTGGGACAGGTGCTTCAGCTTCCGGCGGTGGCCGTCTTGCAACCCGATGCCCGTACCCGCCGTGTGCATTACGACTGGATGGAGGCCAGCGAACACACCCAACGCACTGTGGCGGCCTTGTCGCAACAACTGCGCCGCTTTCTCGACGACCAGGCCTGGCTGGAAAACCGCCGCATCATGGATATCTTGCACGGCATCGAGAGCAAGGCATTGGCGCTGCGGAAAACGCCGCCAACGGGAACTGTGATGGAGATGGCCGAGGCACAGGCCGACATCGAACTGGCAATGGAGCGCCCCTTGTTTACGCCGGCGGTGAAGCCCGTCATTGCCAACCTGGCACTAATGGCGGGAGACGAGGACATCGACCCTTCGGCCTTGTTCGATCAGGTGGTGTTGGACAAGGCGAGGCTGACCCGTCACATCCGCCATGCCTTGCAGGACAGGGCGCAGGCCACCTTGCGCGAACTGGTGGCCGCCCAGCCACTGCAGCAGGGCTTGGCGGAACTGGTGGCCTACTTGCAACTGGGCAGCGATACCTTCAACGCGGTAGTGGATGAGAACACGCCGGAAGCCATTCACTGGCAGGCAGGAAATGATCGTGGCAAACCTGTGAGTCGCACGGCCCGCCTGTCTCGTGTGATTTTCATGCGCTGACCCGAGAACGAACCAGGGAATTCAACAGGGATGGAACAAGACTTCACCAACGCCACTACCACACCCGAACCGGACTTGTCGTCGTTGCTGATCGGGCTGCTCAAGGGGGTGCAGTACCGGGAGCAGGATGAGCGCCAGTGGGCGGCCCTGTTGAACCTGCAAGCCCGCGTACGGGACTACATGGCGGTACTCAATCTGGAACTGGTGCTGGATGAGGCCGAGGGTTATGCCTTCCTGAAAAGCCGCCCAGAGCCTGCGGAGGATGATCCGGTGCCGCGCTTGCCTCGCCTGGTCGCTCGTCGCCCCTTATCGTTTCCGGTGAGTCTGTTGCTGGCTTTGCTGCGCAAGAAACTGGCCGAATTCGATGCCGCCGGCGGTGACACGCGTCTGGTGCTATCGCGTGATGAGATCGTTGAGCTGGTGCGGGTTTTCCTGCCTGACGGACCGAATGAGGCCAAATTGATCGACCAGATCGAAGTCACCATCAATAAGGTCGTAGAACTGGGCTTTCTGCACAAACTCAAGTCCGCCAGTGGCGGCATGGCGGCGCAGGCCAGTTACGAGGTTCGGCGCATCCTGAAGGCTTTTGTCGACGCGCAGTGGCTGGCCGAGTTCGACGCCCGCCTGGCGGTCTATCAATCCGCCCTGTCGGGCGCGGCATCGGCCAGGGAGGCACGCGATGAGTGAGGCGCAGTCCTTGGGGCTGGATTTCGTGGCGGACGATGCGTTGTCGGGTTTTCGTCTCTCCCGGCTGGAGGTTTTCAACTGGGGCACTTTCGACGGCCGGGTTTGGACGTTGCAACTGGACGGCAAGAACGGGCTGCTCACCGGCGACATCGGTTCCGGCAAGTCCACGCTGGTGGATGCCATCACCACGCTGCTGGTGCCGGCCCATCGCATCGCCTACAACAAGGCTGCCGGCGCGGACAGCAGGGAACGAACCTTGCGTTCCTACGTATTGGGGCATTACAAGTCCGAACGCAATGAGGTCACGGGGGTGGCCAGGCCGGTATCCCTGCGTGACAACAACAGTTATTCCGTTATCCTGGGCGTGTTTCACAATGCCGGCTACGACCAGACGATAAGCTTGGCGCAGGTGTTCTGGGTCAAGGAGGCACAAGGACAGCCCGCCCGGTTCTTCCTCGGGGCCGAGCATAGCCTGTCGATTGCGGAGGACTTCGCCAACTTCGGCACCGACATCGCCGCCCTGCGCAAGCGGCTGCGCGGAACCGGCGCCGAACTGCACGACAGCTTTCCGCCCTATGCCGCGTGGTTCAGGCGCCGCTTCGGCATCGAGAATGATCAGGCGCTGGAGCTGTTCCACCAGACGGTGTCGATGAAGTCGGTGGGCAATCTGACCGACTTCGTGCGCAACCATATGCTGGAGCCGTTCGAGGTGGCATCGCGCATCCAGGCATTGATCGGACACTTCGACGATCTCAACCGCGCCCATCAGGCTGTACTCAAGGCTCAGCAACAGATGGAATTGCTGGCACCGTTGGTGGCTGACTGCAAGCGGCACAGTGAGTTGGTGAACGAGGTGAATCATCTGCGGCATTGTCGCGACGGCCTGCGTACGCACTTCGCCAGCCTCAAATTGGGATTGCTGGACAAACGTCTTGGTCTGCTGGATGAAGAGTGGAACAAGGTCGATGGGCAAGTTCGACGCCTGGACGGTACGCGCGAGGAGCGAGGTCGGCAGGTCGATGAACTGAAGCAGGCCATCAACGACAATGGTGGCGACCGTCTGGAGCGGCTTGCCGCCGAGATACGCAAGAAAGAGCAATTGCGCGATGCGCGCAAGACCAAGGATGGGCGTTACCGCGAACTGGTCGACGTCTTGGGTGAGGCGGCACCCCGCGACGATGCCACCTTTGCCGTGCAGCGGGCACAATTCAAGGCGTGGCGGGAAGAGGTCCACAACCGTGATGCCGACCTTCAGAACACGCTGACCGAGCACGGCGTAAGTTTGCGACAGGGCAAGCTTGAACACGAACAATTGACGGCGGAAATCGACAGTCTCAAACGCCGGCGCAGCAACATCGACGACCAGCAGATTCAGATTCGCGCCGCTTTGTGCGCCGCGCTGGGTCTGGATGTGAACGACATGCCTTTCGCAGGTGAATTGATCCAGGTGCGCGAGGATGAGCGCGACTGGGAAGGCGCTGCTGAACGACTGCTACGCGGTTTCGGTCTGGCCCTTCTGGTGCCGGATGCCCACTACAAGACGGTGGCAGAGTGGGTGGACAGTAGCCATCTGCGGGGGCGCCTGGTCTATTTCCACGTTCGCACCCGCAAAACATCCGATTTGCCAGAACTGCACCGTGACTCATTGGTGAGGAAACTCGCCATCAAGCCCGATTCGCCCCACTACGACTGGCTGGAACGCGAACTTGCTCATCGTTTTGACGTCGCCTGTTGCGCCACGCAGGAGCAGTTCCGTCGTGAGACGCGCGCCATCACCCGCGCAGGCCAGATCAAAGACCCGACAGGCAGGCACGAGAAGGACGACCGGCACCGCATCGATGACCGCATCCGCTACGTGCTCGGCTGGAGCAACAGCGCCAAGATCGCCGCGCTGGAGACCAAGCGGTGTCAACTCGAAAGCCGCCTCGGTGAGATGGGCAGTCAGCTCGGCAAAGTCGACGCCGAGCGTAAGGGATTACAGACAAGACTTGACGCACTGACACGCCTGGAAGAATTCACGAACTTCGAGGAAATCGATTGGGCTGGCGTGGCGACAGACATTGCAGCACTTGAAGACGAGCGCCAAAAGCTGGAGCAGGCATCGGATGTCCTCAAACAATTGAATGACCGGCTACGGGAACTGCAGCAGGCGCTGAAGGGCATAGAAGAGGAGATGCAATCCGCGCGCGACCGACGTGCCAAGGTGGAGCAGCGTCGCTCGGATGCCCAGGAACTGCGCCAGCAGACGACTTTGCTGATCCAGGATGTCGCTCCCGATGCCACGCTGTCGACCAACTTGGAGGCTATGCGGGCCGAGGCCCTGGGTGAACACCAACTGACCGTGGAATCTTGCGACAACCGCGAGCAGGACGTGCGCACCTGGCTTCAAGCGCGGATCGATGCCGAGGATCTGAAACTCAAACGCTTGGCCGAAAAAATCATCAAGGCGATGGCCTCATTCAAGGAAACCTTCAAGCTCGAGACGGCCGAGATGGATGCCAGCCTGGAAGCCGCATTCGAGTTCGAAAACCTGCTGACGCAGCTCAATCGAGATGACCTTCCGCGTTTCGTGGCACGTTTCAAGGAATTGCTGAACGTCAACACCATCAATGAGATTGCCAACTTCAATGCCCAGCTGGCACGCGAGCGCGAGACCATCAAGGATCGCATCGCTCACATCAACAAGTCGCTTTCCGAGATCGACTACAACCCTGGGCGCTACATCGTGCTGGAGTCGCAGTCCTGCCCCGATGCCGAGATTCGCGATTTTCAGCAGGATCTGCGCGCCTGCACCGAGGGTGCGGTGGCCGGGTCCGACGACGCCCAATATTCCGAAGCCAAGTTCCTTCAGGTCAAGGCGATTATCGACCGATTCCGTGGTCGGGATGGCTTGTCAGAACAGGATCGGCGCTGGACCGCGAAGGTCACGGATGTACGCAACTGGTTCCTGTTCGCGGCGAGTGAGCGCTGGCGCGAGGATAACACGGAACACGAGCACTATTCGGACTCGGGCGGCAAATCGGGCGGCCAGAAGGAGAAGTTGGCCTACACCATTCTCGCCGCCAGCCTGGCCTACCAGTTTGGTTTGGAATGGGGTGCGGTGCGTTCGCGCTCTTTCCGCTTCGTAGTCATCGACGAGGCGTTTGGGCGCGGCTCGGACGAGTCGGCGCAGTATGGTTTGAAGTTGTTCCGGCAACTCAACCTACAACTGCTGATTGTTACGCCGCTGCAGAAGATCCACATCATCGAGCCCTTTGTGTCCAGCGTAGGGTTCGTGCACAACGAGGGTGGCCGGGCCTCCAGGTTGCGCAACTTGTCCATCGAGGAGTATCGGGCGCAGACACCCAGGGATACTGCTGCGATGGCGGCTGTGGCACCGCAGACCGTGCAGGAGATTCCACAGTGATGTGGACGACCCCGAAGGATTTGAAAGCGCAGTTGGCGCGACTATGGGATCGAGGTGAACTGCTGCGGGGTGCCGTGACGGGCAATACCCGATTCCCTTTGCGCTTGACCATCAAGGGCCCCGCTTCAGGGGACATCACCGAGCGGTTTGAGGCCGTGCGCACATGGGCTGCGGAATTGGGCAACGCCAGCCCCTTGCGTTTGGAGTGGCAGGAGATTCGCCACCGGGTGCAAGGAGTGCAGAGACTTCCGTCGAGCGGCTGGATTGACTCGATGGATGATGCGCTCGGCTGGCTCGGCAAACGTCGCGAGTGGAACAGGTTTTCAAACTTGCTTGAGATGACCCGGCGGAAAAACCCGTCCTTGATGCCTTGGCTGGAAAAGCGACCATTGCAGGCACTCGAACTGGAGGGCGAATGGTCCCGTTTGCTGGCCGTGGTGGATTGGGTCAGGAAGCATCCCCGGCCGGCGATCTACCTGCGTCAAGTGGACTTGCTCGGGGTGCACAGCAAGTTCATCGAGACACATCGTGCTGTACTGGCCGAGTTGCTTGACATGGCCGTGCCTGCGGACAGCGTGGACACCGCCAGGGCTGGCGTTGCGCAGTTTGCCGCCCGGTATGGTTTTCTGGACAAACCTATAAGGATTCGCTTCCGAATCCTCGATCCCGGGATTCACTCCGTCGCCGGTACGTCGTGTCCGGACGTCACGCTCGACGCCGTCAGTTTCAGCCACCTGGCAATCGATGTACGACGGGTATTCATCACCGAGAATGAAACCAACTTCCTGGCCTTGCCAAACATGCCAGGAGCAATCGCCATCTTTGGCTCCGGATACGGTTGGGGCGCACTTGCCCAGGCCCGCTGGCTGGAGCGATGTGCCGTCCATTATTGGGGCGACATCGACACCCATGGCTTTGCCATACTGGATCAACTGCGGAAGCACTTTACTCACGTCGATTCGTTCCTCATGGATCGAGCCTCGCTTGATGCTCACGTATCCCTTTGGGGATGGGAAGACAGTCCACAACGGTGCGATCTGCATAGGCTGACACCTGATGAACTGAGCCTATACAACGACCTGCGCGATAACCGTATTCGTGAAGGACTACGACTGGAACAGGAACATCTAAACTTTGGTTGGGTGCGGGAGCGGATTGATCAACTGTTGCAACGGGACTGTGAATAAGGACTATATCGAGTCTTTATCGGATCAGGAAGTCAGGCCATGCGCTATTCATCACAAATCAAACCTATCAGTTACCTCAAGGCAAATGCTGCCGAAGTCTTGGCCCATTTGACCGCCGGTGCGCTGCAGACAACTCGCCACAATAACCAGGGCGCGTCGCCATCCCTGCGCCCGAAAATCCGTATCGGGTTATCCTGCAGGATTCCCGCCGGGAGCCAACCCATGAAAGACTTATCCCCGATCGCCAGACACTACACCCAGGGCAACCTGCTCCACA
>JAJYGL010000173.1:0-3049 GCA_021790625.1 Pseudomonadota bacterium
GGCATCGTAGTCCCGGCTACGACCTGCGCCGCACGCGTCGCGATCTTCCCGATTTGACCCGCAACGCGGCTCATGGAGGAATAGATCAGCGGTTCCCTAATATAACCATCGCTGAATTGAAGAAAATTTGTTCGGCAATTGTGATCTGATCCCGATTTTTCTTTGGCCTCAATTTCTCTAGATCCAAAGAGCAGATTAGCGCCGACGAACGATTTAAAATAATCCCGCGATCTTTTTGTATTATGCCAACGAAAGATAATCATGAATCAGCCAGTTACCAATGAAACATCGTCTCGACAAGCTAAATACAAAACAAAAATTTTATATTTGGCAGTAATTCTCACGGCCTTTACTGGGTGGTATTTCGGCTTTCTGAATGGCTCAGCTACATCCGCTATTGCAGTCCTTGTTACAGGCATATATCGTTTTCAAGAATATCGCTCAAAACAAAAGCAACTTGGATTAAATAATGACGAATACCTGCTTTCAAAAGCAGGCAGTGCGAATGCACTTCGCATACAATCTGATTCATTAAGTACAGTTGCATGGGTTCTCGTAACAATTCCATTCTTACTTGGGTTGTTTACATTCCTTGCCGGAAAAAACTCAAATGAATTTGGAATGCTTGGTATCATTATCGGTGGTTTATTTCTTTTCCCGTTAGCCCTATTTATCTACTATAAAGCAATGAAAATGAAGCGTGTTGCTGAACAAGCCAGTGCGAAAGCAGAATGACATAGCGCCCCGTTTTTAACTATTGTTAAGATGCAAATCTTAAGGAACCGCTGATCTATTCCCACATGACCGCATAACTCCACTTCCGGTTCCAATGAATTTTTGGGGAATTACCCGTGTTTCTCGAAAAAGGGTACAATATTCGACATGAATAATATCTCTATCGCCAATATTCTTGAGCTTCCAGTACAGGAGCGCATTCGTCTCGTCGAGCTTATCTGGGACAGCGTTGCCGCAGTACCTGAAGCCGTGGAAGTTTCGCCCTCGCTTAAGGCTGAACTGGAAGCACGTTTGGCGGAATTCAAGGCAAACCCGGAAGCAGGTTATTCCTGGGATCAGGTGAAATCGCGCCTTAAAGATGGTTCATGGCGTTCCGCCTGAAATTTTCCACGCGAGCGTTGCGTGAAACTGGCGAAGCCCAAGAGTGGTACGAATTGCAAAGCCCCGGTCTCGGTGAAGAATTCATCACCGCTATGGAGTTACAGCTAAAACGGCTTGAGCAAGCGCCACTGCTTTATGCCGAGGCAATTCCAAATGTCCGCCGTGCTCTCCTTCCTCGTTTTCCCTACGGTTTATTTTATGTGATGCGTGGTAATCTCATATATGTTTTGGCTGTATTGCATGATGCCCGCAATCCGAATCGTTGGCCTAAGAGCCGCTAACCCGCCACGGACGCCCCGCCAAAAAGTGCGGCGGAGCGCCGGTTAACTCTACGTTCCTAACCATTTCTCAAGTTCCACTTCGCACCACAAAGTAATCGGACAAATGTACTGCCGCCAAGGGCAGGTAAGTCTCGTTTGCCATCAGTGGCTTAGCTGGCGATCAACGACGGCTTAGACCAAATTGCTGTCTTTCAGGTATGGTATTCAATCAACATGAGTTTTCAACAAGTTGTGCTGTGTAACCAATTCCCAATCACAGCAGTTTAGTTTCGATGCAAACGGAAAGAACCCGATTCCGGTCTCGGATTACAAATAGCCCGATAAATTAATCGTCCGATAAATTAATCGATATGTCTTATTGTCATCGTGCTCTGAAAACACGCCAGGATTCCGCGCAGAATATTCGCTGGTGATGGTGGACACCCTGTCACCACCACACTGACCGGCAGCATTTCGGCCAGTTTGCCGCGCACGGCGTAATTTTCGCCAAACAAGCTGTCATGGCCGGTGCAATCACCCATGGCCACCACCCATTTGGGTGCTGGCATGGCTTCCCACGCTGCCATGAGGGCGGATTCCATGTGCCGGGTAACCGGGCCTGTGACCAACAATACATCAGCATGACGCGGGCTGGCGACAAATGTCACCCCCACTCCTTCGATGTTGTAATGAGGTCCGCCCAATGCGTTGATTTCCAGTTCGCAGGCATTGCAGGATCCCGTGTCAACATGGCGGATTGCCACGGCGCGACCAAAAATTTCACAGATACGCAACTGTAACGACTGTTCATCATGACAGGCTGGTAAATCAGCCGGCACTGGCATCTCGGACACCATGCCAGTATCAAGAATTTTTTTCAACATCAGAAAGATAGCCATATTTCCATCCTCGTAGCCATTCGGATCAAATATCCACGCCGCTATAAGCCAGATTGAATGATTTGTTGATGAGGGGAAAATCCGCCACGATATTGCCCAAAATACCGCTTTCCAGTACCGGCCAGTTTTGCCACGATGGGTCATGTGGATGCACGCGATCTAGCCTGCCGTCCACGCCGATGCGCACAGCCATGATGACGCCGCCACGCCAACCTTCAACCCAGCCTAAGCCTTCCCGTTGCGTTGTACCGGCATGTGGTGGCGTATGCAAGGCACCTCCCCCCGGCATATCGTGCACAATCTTGCGAATCAGGCGCAACGATTCAGCCAGCTCGTCAAAACGCACCTCTGCCCGGGCAAATACATCGCCACTTTGATGCGTTGCCATTTTCACTTCCAACACATCATACGGCGGAACGGGAAACTGCACTCGCGCATCCCATGCCTGAGCGCTGGCGCGACCAGCCAATCCGGTCAAACCAAGATGTGCCGCCAGGCGGGCGGAAACGACGCCTGTATTGGTAAATCTGTCCTGCACGCCGGCATGCTCGCCATACACTTCCCGTAATCGACCTACTTCCTGTGCCAATTGCAACGCAGCGTCCACCAGCATCCCCGCGTGCGTCAGATCCCGAACCACACCCCCTGGAACAATGCAATCAAATAAATAGCGATGACCGAACAGCTCTGCTGACAAACGCAACCATTCTTCCTTCAGACGCCAAAATTGCACAAAACCAAACGTCAGTCCTGCATCATTGCCCAAAGAACCCA
>JAJYGL010000173.1:3660-11217 GCA_021790625.1 Pseudomonadota bacterium
AAAGCAAAACCAGCGTCGACATGGCGGTTGTCCACGCCCCACAGCGCCAATAATTGCCCCCCCTCATCCTTGACCGATTGCGCCAAGAAAGGTAACTGCGCAGCTTCGACATGACCACGCCAGATATGGGTACCATGTGTCACGAACGGCCATTGTTGCGCAGCAATTTTCATTTATGCCCCCAAGAGATGTGCTGCCTGCCGGTACCAGACAGCCAACCAGCCCGGCATGGCTATACCAAGTACCAATACCAGAATCAAGTGCAGAAATACCGGGGCCATGGCGGGCTGGTATGGCAAACGTGGCAAGCTGGTTTCAGCAAACACCATGGCTTGCACCTGACCAAAAATGGCAGCAAATGCCACCCCAAGTGCCACCAGCAAAAAGGGAATCGCCCAGCTATGTTCGTGCATCGCCGTGGTGACAATCAAAAATTCACTGGTAAACACCCCAAATGGCGGCACACCCAGAATGGACATCGTGCCCAACATCAACCCCCAACCCAAACCAGGATTAATGCCCATCAGCCCACGAATTCCACTCATCAGCTGGGTACCCGCTTTTTGTGTGGCATGCCCTACGGTAAAAAAAATGGCGGACTTGGTCAATGAGTGCACTGTCATGTGCAGCAATCCGGCGAATACTGCCACGGCACCTCCCATACCGAACGCAAAAGTCATCATGCCCATATGTTCGATGGAGGAATAGGCAAACATGCGTTTCACATCGCTTTGTTGCCCAATCAGGAATGATGCCACGACCACCGACAGCAACCCGAAACCCATCATCAGGTGCCCGGCAAGCTGCGTGCCGATCGCGCCATCCACCAAAACCTTGTTACGCAAAATGGCATACAGCGCCACATTCAGCAACAAACCCGACAATACGGCAGAAATGGGAGTCGGCCCTTCCGCATGGGCATCGGGCAACCAGCTATGCAAAGGCACCAACCCTACCTTGGTGCCATAGCCTACCAGCAAAAAAACAAAGGCCAGCTGCAACACGGTCGGTTCGAGATGCGCTTTGACAGCATTCAGATGCGTCCACAACAAAGCATTACCGCCAGCACCCAACACTTTTTCCGCGGCAAAATACAGCAACACCGTGCCAAACAAGGCTTGCGCAATTCCGACGCCACACAGAATGAAATATTTCCAGGCTGCTTCCAGTGCGGCGGGTGTCCGATACAACGACACCAAGAGCACCGTCGCCAGCGTCGCACCTTCCATCGAAACCCAGAGAATGCCCATGTTATTGGTCGTCAGCGCCAACAGCATGGCAGCAATAAATACCTGATAGCTGGCGTGATACAACCGTAAACGCGCTGGATTCAGGCGGCCGTGCGCACATTCAATCCGCATATAAGGCCGTGAAAACAATGCCGTTGTAAATCCAACCAGCGCAGTCAAACCGACCAGAAAAACATTGAACGCATCCATGAAAAACCAGCCACCATCAAATTCCATCGGTCCTTCACGCATGACACGCACCGCCAATGCGACCGCAAATAATAGCGTTATGAAACTGAACAGCACATTCATTTCTGCCGCCAGACGACGGTGCCCCCAGACAAGCAGCAGCAATGCACCAACCAACGGGACGCCCAACAATCCGTGCAGCAACATTCAATGCTCCTTACGTTTTTCCATCTGCCGCAAATCCATCGATTCAAATGTTTCCCGAATCTGGAAGAAGAAAATGCCGAGCACAAATACCCCAACCAGCACATCAAGCGCCACGCCAAGCTCTACCACCAACGGCATGCCATACGTTGCGCTGGTGGCGGCAAAAAATATCCCGTTTTCCATCGCCATGAAACCAATCACTTGCGGCAAAGCTTTGGTTCGGGTAATCATCATCAAAAAAGACAGCAAGACACACGCCATGGCAATTCCCAAGGTAGAACGCATGACCGTTCCGGCCATCTGGGAAATCGGCAACGCCAGATTGAAAGCAAAAATCACCAGCACAATGCCGGTCAACATGATAAGTGAATGGTTCAGCAACGGTTCCACATCGCGACTCATGCCAAGCTTGCGCACCAGACGATAAAAAAACCATGGTATGATCACCACTTTGAGCAGCAGCGTTAATGCCACCGAATACAACAAATGCCACTGCGCTGTAAACACCGCCACAATCGCCGTTGATACCGCCAGCGCTGCGCCTTGCCAGGCAAACAGGGAAATCAGCCCGACGACACGCCGTTGCGCCAACATGGCAAATGAAATCAACAACAACAAAGCAGCCAGCAAGTTGACAATCTGCAGATACCACCCAGAAATCATGCCACTTGCACCCGTGGATATCATGTCAGGATTCCAGCAGGAAATGAATCAACATGCCCAATACAGCCAACAAAAAGGCTGTGCCCAGAAACTCGGGTACGCGAAACAAACGCATCTTGGCATTCAATGTTTCCAGTACCGCCAACACCAACCCACCAATCGCCATTTTAGCCACCAATGCCAGTAAAGCCAGCGGTAGTGCGGCTTCTTCACCCACGGGCGCAATGCCCCAGGGTACGAACAAGGCGATTCCCAAGGCAGCGTAAACAAACAATTTCAACGCGACAGACCATTCGATCAAGGCCAGATAACGACCGGAATATTCCAGTATCATGGCCTCATGAATCATGGTCAATTCCAGATGTGTGGTTGGATTATCAACGGGGATACGTGCATTTTCCGCCACGGATACCATCCAGAATGCAACACCAGCAAAAGCCAGACTGGGATAGATTGCAAATTTCTGATGAGCCAACACATGTACCATCAACGGCAATTGGGTGGAATGCGAGATCAGACTGACAGTAAAAAACACCATTAGCAAAGCCGGTTCCGCCAAAAAGGCCACCAGCATTTCACGCCGCGCACCCAAGGTACCAAATGCGGTACCCACATCCATCGCCGCCAACGCCAAAAACACGCGCGCCAGCGCAAAAACGCCCACCAGTGCAATCACGTCGGCAACGGGAGAGAATGGCAAATCATTGGCCAACATCGGCACGATACCCGCCGCCAGCACCATACAGGAAAACACGACATAAGGCGTTGCCTGAAACAGGGGTGAAGCCTCCTCGGCCAGCACCGTTTCCTTGTGGAAAAGTTTATGCAATACCCGATAACTCTGCCACAAAGATGGCGGGCGGCGCCCCTGCAAACGGGCACGACACTGATTGGTCCAACCCGTCAGCAAAGGCGCAGCCAGCACAGCCAGCACGGTTTGCAATCCCTGTAAAACGACTCCGCCGCTCATTGTACGAACACCAGCAACACCAACAAGGTGATAAAACTATAGGTCAAATACCACTGAATACGCCCGTGTTGCAGACGAGCGGCCTGCCGCGACAACCAGTTAACCGCTGCCACAATAGGTAAATACAGAAAATGCCACCATTGATCAATGCTGGCGCTGGCGTAATGTGGTGTACGGTCTTGCGGTTGAGGAAATTGACGTTCTACCTGCATGAATGAAGAAAAAATATGCTGAATCGGCTGGCCAAATCCTTCAGCACTATCCTGCATGCGAGCCGTGACGGCAGGAAAACCACATTGCCATGCCGCCGATCGCCGCAAACGATCTGTGTAGCGAAAACGCACCAATCCATATACCAGCAACAATACCGCCAATATTGCCAGCCAGAACGGTAAGGGCGCATAACTGGCCCGCGCCGCGTCCATCGGAGCCAAAACCAGCCACCCGCCATCATTGGTCAAAACACGCCCAGCCAACTGCTGTACGGCTGGTGAAATCAATACAATGACAGCTGATGGCAGCAAACCCAGCAACACGCACGCTGACGCCAACCATAACATCCCCATCCGCTGCCACATACCTGTTTCGTGCGCGTGTTTCAGCGCCGGATTACGCGGCTGCCCCAAAAAAATCACCCCATAAAACTTGACCATCACATAAGCTGCCAAAGCAATCACCAGCGCAATGGACGCTGTTGCCACCGGCAGCATCATATTGAGATAATGCAGATTGAGCCCTGGAGTAAACAAAAATGCCTGTAGTAACAACCATTCCGACACAAAGCCGTTCAAGGGAGGCAGACCGGCAATCGCCAGCACGCCCAATAACATCAACCAGCCAGTCCACGGCATTTTACGCATCAAGCCGCCTAATCCGCTCATCAACCGCGTGCCGCTTGCATGCAGCACGGAGCCCGTTCCCACAAATAACAGACTTTTGAACAGCGCATGATTGAGTGCGTGATACAGCACAGCTGTCAATGCCAGCGCAGCCAATCCGCCTTTACCTTCCACACTGAAGATAATAGCCAACCCAAGCCCGGTAAAGATTAACCCCACATTTTCTATGGATGACCAGGCGAGCAGGCGTTTGATGTCGGATTGTACCGCTGCAAAAATCACCCCGTACAAAGCAGTCATCAATCCCAGCACCAGCACCAGCACGCCCCACCATTCCTGCCGTACCGACAACAAATCAAAACCAATCCGCAACAATCCATACAACGCCATTTTTAACATCACACCCGACATCAGCGCTGACACAGGCGAAGGCGCTGCCGGATGCGCTTCTGGCAACCAGACATGTAATGGAACCAGGCCTGCCTTGGCGCCGAAACCAATCAACGCGAACAGGAATGCCAAAGAAGCCTGTGTTGGCGTCAATACACCGTGCCGCATGGCAGAAAATGTAAAGGCGGCATCACCAGCGTGTCCGTTTCCTTGCAATACGCCGAAACACAGTAACAGAGCCACAGCGCCAATATGCGCCATCAACAAATAGAGAAACCCTGCCTTGCGAATTTCCTCCACGCGGTAATCGCTGACCACCAGAAAATAAGAAGACAGTGCCATCAATTCCCACGCCACCATGAAGGCGTACGCATCGTTGGCCAGCAGCACCAGCGCCATCGCGGCAAGAAAAACGGGGTACCAGATCGCCAGCCTCGCCAGTTCGCCAATTTCCATGTGCTGAAAATACCCTCTGGCATAGACACTGACACCGAATGCGCTCATACCCAGCAACAACAGGAAAAAACCAGACAAGGCATCCAGGCGCAGATGCACAGGCAGGCCAGGAAAGCCGACAGGAACGATTTGTGCCGAAGCAGGCAACAGCAAGCCCGTCACACCCACGGCAATCATCCACAAACCTACCAGTGCAGCAAGTGGAAACCCCACCAGCAACCAACGTTTATGGATACGCAACGGAATGGCAAGCAGCGCCAACGCCAGCCAGCATAACACGCCAGCCCAGGCCATCACCACCGGTTGATATCCGGTTATTTCACTCATGCGCCACACCCGTCTCCTCGCCCAAGTACGTGCAACAGGATATGTATCTGCAACATCACGCCAGTCACAGTATCGTTGGCGTCATCATTCAAACGGCAGTTCAATGTGGCTATTTGATATCACTGATTCGATATCACCATACAAACACAAAACACACATTTGGTATAAAAAGAATGATAACATGATTATCATCGCATACAAGCTTATTAACACGATGGAAAATCGCACCGCGAGAATGACCCTTCTCATCGACCCCAGAAAAAAACAGATTTTTGAGGAAATCTGCGCCCAGCAAGACCTGACGGTATCTCAGGTCGTACGCAAACTGATCCGGCAATACATTCTGGAACATGCAGGCAACAGAGAACTGCCCAACTGGCTGACACACACCAACAAAGAAGGTGATGACAGCAACTGATATCGCGCCGCACGACATCACACCTTGGCAAGAATAACGACCAAGGAACACGCAAGGTAAAAAGATAAATCTATCGCCAGGATTTTCTCTGCTGCATTCGAATCCAATTCGGGGTTACGCTCCTCTTGGTATCTGAGGGATGTCCTCGGAACTTGCAAAGGAAAGCGCCATGTTTTACGTAAAAAACCTGCCTGGATGGGAACGTTGGCTGCGTGTGGGGGGCGGCATGGTCATGACTGCCTACGCGCTCATGAACGTCGGTGGAATCGTCGGCTGGCTGATATCAGCAGCCGGAATTGGAACCGCATTGTCAGGTGTGCTTGGTTTCTGTCCGATGTGCGCATTGGCAGGCCGACGTCTGGCGAAACGAACGCGGGACTAGGCCTATGGCGCTTACGGAAAAATATTACCCGCTGATTGCCGCGGCACAATTAGGGGATCCGGTTGCGCTCGATCGCCTCTTGCAGGTATGCCAACCGGACATACGTCGCTATGCGCAGCGCAATTGTCTGATGAGTGATGTCGATGATGCAGTACAGGAAACGCTGATCATCCTGTCACGTCACGTGCGTTCGGTTCGGGCGATTGTCGCGTTTTCCGGTTGGTTGTTCAGTATCGTCAAACGCGAATGCTGGCGATTGGAGCGGCGAATGTTCGGCATCGAACATCTCGACGAGGAAAAAGCTGAATATTGGCTGGTATCGCATACAGCCGATGCTTTGCGCCACGATCTGGTGCGTACACTCAAATCGCTTCCGCCACACTATCGTGAGATAATTGTGTTACGAGACTTCGAAGACCTATCTATCCGTGAACTGACGCAACAACTCCAGTTAACTCCGGCAGCCGTCAAAAGCCGGTTGCATCGGGCACGACAGTTGATGCGCGAATATTTGCTGGCATAACATTAAGGAAGCGCTGATCTATTCCCACATAGCCGCGACGGTGGCCTGGCGGGATGAAATGCAAGGCGTGACGCGCCGTCAAGGGTTATTCTCCTTGACCAGCGGCACAACGCGGCAGTTCGCCCGCCAAGCCCCGTCCCATACGGGTTGCGGCCAAATCGGGTGCTCGCTTCCTTGTACGGCTTGGTGTCAAAGTCCCGGCTACGACCTGCGCCGTACGTGTCGCGATCTTCCCGATTTGACCTGCAACGCGGCTCATGGAGGAATAAATCAGCACTTCCTTAAAGGAGCCACCATGGAATACGATCATACACTTGATGTCTGCGGTTTGTGCTGCGCAGAACCCATCCGCCGGATCACCAAAGCCTTGCAAGGGATCGAGGCGGGCGCGGTGCTATTAGTGACAGCAGATAAGGCCTCCATGACCAAGGACATTCCATCCTATTGCAAACAGACCACGCATGATCTGATCCATCAGCAGGAGACACATGGCAAGTTGCAGTTCTGGATACGCAAGCATGCCTGAACAGGCTACTTGCTCCAGGCCGTACGCATCGCGATCTTCCCGATTTGACCTGCGACGCGGTTCACAGAGGAATAAATCAACGGTTCCCTAACCGGCAAGCAGCAAATTGTGGTATCTTGCCTCCCATTCATTTCTGTGATGTTGCTGCCATGGGTTTCAAAAAAAACTGGATTGGTTTTCTGTTCGCCTTCTTGTTGCCAATCGCGGTAATCCTGTTCTGGTGGGGTGCGTTCAACCACACCGACATCCAGCAAACCCGCAGCGCCCCCATTCATTACGCCTACATTGCCTTTTATGGCAATCTGGCCGATATGTCCGATGTACAGGACAAGGTTCGTGTCATCCTGCAGAAGCAACAACACGTTGCAACCGGCTATCCGATTACCGTGCTGTACACTGATCCCCGCTACAGCAAAAAAGACGAACAGCGCGCGCGCG
>JAJYGL010000185.1 GCA_021790625.1 Pseudomonadota bacterium
TAGGGCGGACGATATCGTCTGGCGGGTCAAGGTCGGAGGGGATTGGGTTTACCTGTACCTGCTGATCGAATTCCAGAGTACGGTCGATCAGTACATGGCGCTGCGGATGATGGTATACACCGGATTGTTGTATCAGGACATCATCAAGCAGGGCGGAGTACTGGCCGACGGCCGTCTGCCGCCGGTATTGCCGATCGTGCTGTACAACGGCAACCGCCGCTGGACGGCGGCAACCGACGTGTTCGAGCTGATTCCGCCGGTGCCCGGACTGGTGGAGCAATTCAAACCGAGGATGAAATACCTGTTGGTAGACGAGAATGTCTACACAGACAGCGAACTTGCCTCGCTGAAAAATCTGGCCGCGGCAGTATTCCGGCTGGAACATCCTGCCAGCCCGGAAAGCTTACGGGAATTGCTGCACCTGCTGGAACACTGGCTGGCGGATCGACCCGATCTGGGCAAGATGATGGCGAGGTGGATACGCGCCACATTGATGCGCAAGCCCAAGTATCATATACTTCTGCCACAGGTGGATGATTTACAGGAGATAAACGTCATGCTGGCTGATCGACTGGAAGAATGGGCGCATCAATACGAAGCGGAAGGCATGCAAAAGGGCGTGCAGCAGGGCATGCAGCAAGGAATGCAGCAAGGCATGCAAAAGGGCGTGCAGCAGGGCGAGGCTTTGGCCTTGCAAAAACTCATTACCCGGCGCTTTGGAACAATCGCGCCGGATGTGTTGATAAAGATCACCGCCGCATCAAAAGAACAACTGGACACTTGGCTGGATCAGGTACTCGATGCCGATAGTCTGAATGACCTGTTTGGGCCGGACGCGGGCTGAACGGCTGAGCTGACTTGTTCGAACGAGCCGCGAACGCGTCGCGATCTTCCCGATTTGACCTGCAACGCGGCTCATGGAGGAATAAATCAGCGGTTCCTTAATTGTTTTGTCCGTTAATACCGTGATTCATGACAAGGTGGTCTGATCACAGCCTGCGGGTGAGCAGTGCGCCGGTCAGGTTTTCGCTCAGAGGAATCTGAACTTGGTGTCCGCTGCCGGGTGCTTCGTGCGTTGCTTGTCCGTCGCGGTTGCGTAGTTCGCGCAGGGTGATGAGGCGGTTGCCGCTTGGGTGGATGATTTCGAGTGTGTCATTGACGGCGAATCGGTTTTTGACGTCGATGGTTGCCCAGCCTTCATGGCAGGAAAGAATGTCGCCGACATACTGGCTGCGATGGCTCTCTGAGTGGCCGCGCAGGTAATTCTGTTGTTCATGCGTGGCATGACGTTGGTAAAAGCCGGCAGTATAGCCACGGTTTGCCAATCCATCCAGATCGGCCAGCAGTTCCGGATTAAAAGCTTGTCCGGCCAAGGCATCATCGATGGCGCGACGATAGCTCTGCACGCTGCGGGCAACATAATAACCTGATTTTGTTCGTCCTTCGATTTTATACGAATCAATGCCGATTTCGATGAGACGGGCGATATGCTCGATGGCGCGCAAGTCTTTCGAATTCATGATGTACGTACCATGTTCATCTTCCATGATGGGCATGAGTTCGCCGGGGCGGTTGCTTTCTTCGATGAGGTATACTTTGTTTGCCAATGGATGACGAATCTGTTCGCCGCATTGTCCAAGTGGATTATCTGCCGAGAGGAGTGTATGGCTGTCGATGTCCAGTTTTTGTACATCGCCGTTGTCGTCGTCGCCGGAGGCGTGCACTTGATAATCCCAGCGGCAAGAGTTGGTGCAGGTGCCCTGGTTGGGGTCGCGGTGGTTGAAGTAGCCCGATAGCAGGCAGCGCCCGGAGTAGGCGATGCACAAGGCACCGTGGACGAAGACTTCGAGTTCGATGTCCGGACAGCGTTGGCGAATTTCGGCGATTTCATCCAGCGACAGTTCGCGTGACAAGATGATGCGTGACAGCCCAAGGTTTTGCCAGAAGCGTACCGTGGCAAAATTGACGGTGTTGGCTTGTACCGATAAATGAACCGGTATGTCGGGCCAGCGTTCGCGCACCAGCATGATGAGACCGGGGTCAGCCATGATGAGCGCATCGGGGTTCATGGCGATGATGGGCGCCATGTCGGCCAGATAGGTGTGCACTTTGGCGTTATGCGGCATCAGGTTGCTGGCAACAAAAAACTTTTTCCCGATTTGGTGGGCTTCCCGAATACCGGTTTCCAGTTGCGCCAACTGAAATTCGTTGTTGCGGGCACGTAGCGAATAGCGTGGCTGACCAGCATATACGGCATCGGCACCAAAATGAAATGCCAGGCGCATTTTTTCCAGGGTGCCGGCTGGGGCGAGCAATTCGGGTCGTATCATGACGGTATCATTCGCTGGGCAATGCCGGGATGTTGCGTTGCGCGAGAGTGGCAGCCAGACCGATGTAGCTGGCTGGCGTCATCATTAGCAGGCGTTCGCGTTCGTGTTCCGGAATGGACAGTTCGTTGATGAAGTTGTGCAGGTGTTCGCGCGTCATGCCGGATTTGCCACGGGTAAGTTCCTTGAGTTTTTCATAGGCATTGTTAACCTGATAACGGCGCATGACGGTTTGAATCGGCTCGGCCAATACTTCCCAGTTTTGATCGAGATCTTGTGCGAGTTTGTCCGGGTTGGCTTCCAGTTTGTCGAGCCCGCGCAAGCATGAATCCCAGCCCAGAAGGGTGTATCCCAAGGCAACCCCCATGTTGCGTAGCACGGTAGAGTCGGTCAGGTCGCGCTGCCAGCGGGAAATCGGCAGTTTTTCCGCCAGATGGCGCAGCATGGCGTTGGCAACCCCCAGATTACCCTCAGCATTTTCAAAGTCGATGGGATTGACTTTATGCGGCATGGTGGAGGAACCGACTTCACCGGCTTTGAGCCGCTGTTTGAAATAACCGAGCGAAATATAGCCCCAGATGTCACGATCCAGATCAATCAGAATGGTGTTGATGCGGCTCATTGCGTCAAATAATTCGGCCATGTAATCATGGGGTTCAATCTGGGTGGTGTAGGCGTTGAAATCCAGTCCGAGCCGGGTGACGAAACGTCGGGCAAAACTTTCCCAGTCAATGTCCGGATACGCAGCGAGGTGGGCATTGTAATTGCCGACTGCGCCATTGATTTTTCCACTGATCCGGATGGCGGCAAGTTGTGCTACTTGTCGTTGCAGGCGATATACGACATTCGCCATTTCTTTGCCAAGCGTCGTTGGTGTAGCGGGTTGACCGTGCGTGCGTGACAGCATGGGCAGTTCGGCATGCTGTTTGGCCAGCGCATCAAGCCGGTCAATCAGGGTATGCAAAGTTGGCAGCAGCACCTGGGTGCGCGCAGCTTTCAGCATCAAGGCATGTGACAAGTTATTGATGTCTTCTGACGTACAAGCAAAATGAATGAATTCGGCTGCGCGGGAGATTTCCGGATTGGCAGCAAAATGTTCGCGCAAGAAATATTCCACCGCTTTGACATCATGGTTGGTATTGCGCTCGATGGTTTTGATACAATTGGCATTGGCTTCGCTGAATTCTTGCGCCAGTTCGTCGAGCTCGGCGATGGTGCTGGCGCTGAAAGCCGCAATTTCTGCAATGGCTGGTTCGTTGGCTAATGCCTTGAGCCAGTCAACCTCGATGATGACGCGGTGATGGATGAGTCCGAATTCGCTGAACAGAGGGCGTAAGGCATCCAATTTGTTGGCGTAACGTCCGTCCAATGGCGACAATGTGGTGAGAGTAGAAAAGCGCATGGTTGAGTGGTGGTGTATTGATGAAAGGCAAAGTCAACGTGACATTTTACAGCAATTCGAGAATGATGAAATGTATTGGCAAGATAATGAAACATAATGTTCTCGATTATCGCGTCTGGTTGAAACATATTCGGTCAGTATGGTATCGTGGTTCGGCGTGGATATTGGGGCCGCTGTTAATTGGGCTTGTGGCTGTGTTTTTGGCTGTGGCCAGTGTCAAGGTCGGGAATTGGGGTGGGCATCTATTTGAACGCTTCCGGTTTGTGCCATTATTGGTGTTGCCCATGGGGTTTTCCGGGCTGGCCTGGCTTGGGCGCCGGTTTTTTATGGGAACACAGGGAAGCGGTATTCCACAGACTATTGCCGCCATTGACCAGCAGGATGATCGTATGGTTGGTCATCTTTTGTCGCTTCGTATTTTGATTGGCAAGATTGTGCTGACGTTGGGTGGTTTGTTTATTGGCGCTTCGATTGGGCGTGAGGGGCCAACGGTTCAGATTGGCGCGTCAATCATGCATATGTTTTATGGTCGCGGTCCATTTCAGGGCGCTGAGCAACGTCGCATGCTCTTGATGGTGGGCGGGGCTGCCGGAATTGCTGCCGCTTTTAATACGCCGTTGGCTGGCATTATGTTTGCCATCGAAGAATTGAGCCGTAAACATGTATTCGATGCCAACAATTCAGCTTTGTTGGCGGTGATTGTGACCGGATTGATTTCAATGGCATTGTTGGGTAATTATACTTATTTTGGTGTGTCCAGCGCTTCACTGGACTGGAATGGTGGACTTGCAACCGTCGCGATTTGTGGTGTTGTTGGTGGCGTTTCCGGCGGCATGTTCAGTCGTTTGCTTATTGCTTTGTCCGGGGATGGCTGGAAATATACACATCGTTTGCGCGTAGACCGCCCATTTTTGTTCGCTGGAGGTTGTGGTTTTGGGGTGGCAGTGCTTGGTGTTTTGACACACGGACATGTGTTGGGTACTGGTTATGCTCCGACATTGACAATGTTACAAAAAGGCATGAGTTTCTCGTGGTATTTTGGGTTGGCAAAATTTCTGGCGACATTATTGTCATCCGTTAGTGGACTTGCTGGTGGATTGTTTGCGCCATCGCTTGCTGTTGGCGCTGGCGTGGGCGCTAACCTGGCGGCACTGTTGCCATTTGGTTATGCGCCGCATGCGGCGATCATTCTATTATCGATGACGGCGTATCTTTCCGGCGTGACGCAAGCGCCTGCCACATCGTTTATTATCACCATGGAAATGACTGACGATCACCATATGTTGTTACCGCTCATGGCAGCTTCGCTTCTGGCGAGTGCGGTTGCCAAACGGATGATTTCGGCGCCTTTGTACCATGTTCTGGCCGACAGGTGGATAAAGCGCGCGTGAGACCCCTATTTTAAAGTGATGTTAGTGAGGATGCGGAATGACGAATACATCCAGGGTCAAACTGGTTTTTGAGGGCGATATGCCGACACTGGAGTTGCCTGTGATGCAGGGTACATTGGGTCCGGCTGTGGTAGATGTGCGCAGTCTGGTTCAAAACGGGTTGTTGACCTATGATCCCGGCTTCATGGCGACGGCCAGTTGTACTTCCTGCATTACTTATATCGATGGTGATGCGGGGTTGCTGTATTACCGTGGTTATCCCATTGAGCAACTGGCGCAGCACTCCAGTTTTATGGAGGTGGCATATTTACTGCTGGAGGGCGAGTTGCCTGATGTCACGCAAAAATCGGCATTCGAGCAATCTGTACGGCAAAACGCCATGTTGCACGATCAGATCAATACGGTGTTTCGTGGCTTCCAGCGCAACGCGCATCCGATGGCGGTCATGGTGGCGGTAACTGGTGCATTGTCGGCGTTTTATCATGCCTCGACCAACGTGTTCGATGCTGAAGACCGGCGTCAGGCCGCGTTGCAATTGTTGGGGAAAATTCCGACCATTGCTGCCATGTCTTATAAATACAATATTGGCGATCCCTTTGTGTACCCACAAAATCGTCTGCTTTATGTGGAAAATTTTTTGCACATGATGTTTTCCACGCCGTCCGGACCATATGAAGTCAACCCTGTGCTGGCACGGGCGCTGGACAAAATCCTGATTCTGCATGCGGATCATGAACAGAACGCATCGACTTCGACGGTGCGTTTGACGGGTTCATCCGGTGCAAATCCGTTCGCCTGCATTGCTGCTGGTATGGCATCGCTGTGGGGGCCATTGCATGGGGGCGCGAATGAAGCGGTGCTGAAAATGCTTGCCGAAATCGGCGATGTGTCACGCATCCCCGAATTTATCAACCGTGCCAAAGACAAGAGCAATTCATTCCGGTTGATGGGTTTTGGCCATCGCGTGTATAAAAACATGGATCCGCGCGCAGCTGTCATGCGTCAGACCTGTCATGAGGTGTTGAATGAACTGGATCTAAATGATGATCCGATGTTCAAAATCGCGCTGGAGCTGGAGCGGATTGCATTGCAGGATGAGTATTTCATCGCCAAAAAGCTGTATCCGAACGTGGACTTTTATTCGGGTATCGTGTTTCGCGCCATGGGAATACCCGACTCCATGTTTACTGCCATTTTTGCACTGGCGCGTACAGCAGGTTGGGTGGCGCAGTGGCATGAAATGCTCTCCGACAGCGGACACCGAATTGGTCGCCCGCGTCAACAATACGTCGGCCCGACCCGGCGTGATTATGTGCCGGACAAGAATCGTTGAGCCGTCACAACCTGCCGATGTTGTTATTTCTTGACTGGTGTCTTGATTGGTGCCTTGGCTGGCGTCGAATGACTGTCGATGTAATGTTCGATATCCCCGCGGGAGAGGGCGCCAACCTGCATGGCAACGATTTTCCCCTGCGGATTGAACAGGTAAGAGGTCGGTAATCCTTCGACCTGGCCGACTTCGCTGGCCAGTTTTTCATTACCCAGTACAATGGGGTAGCTGATGTGCATCTTGTGCACAAAATCGGCGACCTGTTGTGCAGAATCGTAATCCATTGCCACGCCCAGTACGGCAAATTTGCTGCTGTGGTATTGGTTGTGCAGGGCGATGAGATCGGGAATTTCGGCGCGGCAGGGGGGGCACCAGGTTGCCCAGAAATTCACCAGTAGCCATTTTCCTTTGTACGCCGCCAGGGTTTGGCTGTGTCCTTGCGTATCGGTAAACTGGAAAGCAAAGCTGCTGCCAAACGGCAACATCAGGCTGGCGAACAGTAGAATGGTCAAAATGCGTCGGTGCATAAGGGCTCCTGTATAATGTGAGCTTTTTGTGGGGAAGATGCGGATGAATGCTTATCGTACCGAGAAAGACTCATTGGGTGAATGTAAAGTTCCTGAAGCGGTCTGGTATGGCATACAAACCGCGCGTGCGGTGGACAATTTTCCCATCTCCGGTCGTGGGCCAGATGTTGATTTCGTTCGCGCCCATGTGCAGATAAAACTGGCGGCAGCAAAGGCAAACTGTCAGCCAGGCTGGCTGGATGAGCAACGTCGGGACGCCATTGTAGCAGCTTGTGAACGGATTTTGAACGGCGAGTTTATCGATCAGTTTGTGGTGGATCGCTTTCAGGCTGGCGCAGGTACCAGCCATAACATGAATAGCAATGAAGTGATTGCCAATCTGGCGAATGTGGCGCTGGGCGGAAAGCGGGGTGAGTATGCGCCGGTGCATCCGAATGATCACGTCAATATGGGGCAATCGACCAACGATACGATTCCGACTGCCATCCGGCTGGCATTGTTGGCAAAATTGCCCCGTTTATTGATGGCAGTCGATGACATGGCCGTTGAATTTGAGCGTATCGCCGCGCGTGAGCAGGATACGGTCAAAAGCGGGCGTACCCATTTGCAGGATGCTGTGCCGACAACCTTGGGACGAGAGTTTGCGGCGTACGCATGGACGTTGCGCCGCGCGGCGCAGCAATTGGCGCAGAGCCGTTCTTTGTTGTGCGGCATCGGTTTGGGTGGCTCTGCGGTTGGTACCGGGTTGAATACCTCGCCGGATTATGTGCAGCGGGTAGTGGCCGAATTGCGTGCGATGACTGGTGAGGCGATCGAATCTGCTGATTTGGCGGCGCAGATGCAGTCCATGTTCGACATGCAAGCGCTTTCGGCTGCTTTGCGCGGGTTGGCGCTGGAATTGACGCGAATTTCCAACGATTTGCGCCTGTTGGCATCCGGTCCGCGTACCGGGTTGGGAGAAATCACCTTGCCGGCGGTACAACCGGGGTCGTCCATCATGCCGGGGAAAGTCAATCCGGTCATGTTTGAAATGTTGAATCAGGTGTGTTTTCAGGTGCTGGGACAAGATGCTGCGGTGGCCTGGATGACGCAGGCAGGGCAGCTTGAATTGAACGTCATGATGCCGGCATTGGGTTCGGCGCTGTTTGACGCGATGGATTGGCTCACTCACGCTATTGTCGCGGCAACCGAAAAAAATTTGCGTGGTTTGGTAGTAAATCGCGAGCGCTGCGAAGGGTTCATTCATGACAGTGTAGGGCTGGCGACATTATTGAATACGCGCGTAGGTTATGCGCGTGCGGCGGAAATAGCCAAAGAATCCGAGCGTAGCGGAAGACCTGTGCGCGAGATTGTGGCGCAGCATGGGTTGATGAGCGAAGCGGAATTCAATGCGCTGGTGCTGGAAGCGGCACATGGCAAGGGGTAAAAGGCATTAATCAGAATAGATCAGCGGTTTTTTTGGTACATGACGTGACAACAGAGAGATTGACAGTAGCGCCGAAAGCTGCGCAGGAAAATCTCCAATCCTCCCTTTGCAAAGGAGAAAAACGACTGCGATCCATTGTTGTTTGACGACATTCAACGCTAGGACCGCAGTGGAACAGGCATGAATTTTTTCGATTGTCCTGTCATGGCCGAAGTCATGCGAGCTGACGGATTGGTGATATGATAATAATAATCAAGTAGGAAAGGATTGGGCGATTACCATGCGGCGCTGGAACGAGGCGAACAAATATACGTTATACGGCGTGCTGTTCGGGGTTGGCTTTCCTTTGGGCTCCATATTCTTTCTTTATTTCATGCATGAGCTTGGGGCGGTACACAGCCTGATCGATATAATTCGGCTCGCGCAAAACCATCATTTGTTGTACGTGATTGAGACGGCGCCGTTATTTTTGGGTATTTTCGCGCGGTATGCCGGTGTTCGACAGGACCGCCTGCACCAATTTGCGAATTCACTGGAACAGCAGGTATTCGACAAGACCGAGTCGTTGCGCACAGCCTTGGAAGAATCGCGCAAAGCCAACGAGCTGATCACCCACATGGCCGACCACGATGCTTTGACCGGATTGATCAACCGGCGGCGTTTCCAGGACACCTTGGAAGGCTGGATCAACTATGCGGTGCGGTATGGGAGGAAGGGGACGTTATTATTCGTCGACCTGGACAAGTTCAAATTCATCAACGATCGCTATGGGCACAAGGTGGGTGATGAGTATTTGACAGCCATCGCCGATTTGTTGAGTAACACGCTAAGAAATACCGATATCGTTGCGCGCTGGGGCGGAGATGAATTCGTTGCGTTTTTGCCGGAAACGGTGGGGGTTGACGCGCATGATGTCGCAAACAAGTTGCTGGAGGCGTTTGCGCAGGCATCTTTTTCTTTCGGGGATGCGGTGCTTCAACCGTCCGCCAGCATGGGGATTGCTTTCGTCCCCGAGCATACCACGGACATGCATGAACTGGTGATGTATGCGGATGCGGCGATGTACGAAGCGAAGAAGGCTGGCGGGAGTTGCTGGCGACAGTATGGCGCGACGGTGCCGGAAATGGAGCATGTGCAGGCTCATCTGCAATGGGAGGCGCGGATTCGGCGGGCTCTGACCAACGATCAGTTCATATTGTTGTACCAACCCTTGTTGAATCTTGCAACCGGGCGTACCGATGCGTACGAAGCATTGCTGCGGATGGAGGATCGCGAGGGGCAGTTGATTTCTCCAGGACTGTTTTTGGAAACAGCCGAACGCGCCAATTTGAGTTTGCCGATCGATTTGATGGTTATTCGCAAAGCGGCACGCCGAATGGAGCAACTGGTGACGCCAGGGCAAGGTATCTGGGTGTCGGTTAACCTGTCGCATAAAACCTTGCAGGAGAGTGAGCTAGCCAGCAAGATTGACGAGATTCTGCAGGAGCATCCCGGGCAACACCATAAACTGCGTTTTGAAATTGATGAAGTCGCCGCCCTGCAAAATTTGCGGGTGGTGCGTAATCTTTCGAGTCAGATTAAAGAGTTCGGTTGCCTTCTGATACTGGATGATTTTGGATTGGGTCCGACTTCCATGGATTATCTGGCAAAGCTGTCAGTCGATATGATCAAGTTGCACCCCAGTCTTACGCGCGGTTTATTGGAAGATTCAAAATCCGTCGCTTTTATTAAAAATCTGGCCGAAATGTTGCATGGATTCCACCTTGACGTTGCTGTAAAGTCTGTCGAAGATTCGAAAATTCTTGATTTGTTGCGCGAAGCGGGAATTGATTATGCACAGGGATTCGCGATAGGCAGACCGCTGGAATCGCTGGAACAGATAGAAATGAATTGATTTGACCAGCGATATCCGCATCGCAACCGCCTCGTTGCTAACAAGTAAAACATGCTCGCTGGGACGGAGTCTGGCGGGCGAACCGCCGTGTCGCTGACCAGGGAGATTGATCCGAGGATAACCCTTGATTGCGTATTCAGCTTGATATTGGCCAGTTCAGCGTGTGTTGGGCGCCTGTAGCGACGA
>JAJYGL010000143.1 GCA_021790625.1 Pseudomonadota bacterium
CCATTCAGGCTGGCGTAAGGCATGGCCAAGGTGAATGGCGCAATGCCGAACAGCGAAATCCAGATCACGCGGCGGCGTCCGATGCGGTCGCCAATCGGGCCGCCGAGCAAAGTGCCGAGCGCCACCGAAGCCAGAAAAGCAAACAGGTGATATTGCGCCAATTGGTTGTCGACCTGAAAATGGTGTTGCAGATAAAACATCAGGTAATTGTTGATGCTCGAGAGATAAAAAAACTTGGAGAACATGAGCGCTACCAGCAGACCTAAGGTCAGGCGCACGAGTCGTGGTGACAGCGGCGAAGATCGATTGACGGGTTTCTGTTTCGCTACGCGGTGCTGTTCGGCGTACCAGCGGCCGATTCCCAGCGCCAGCACAAAACCGGCCAGTGCGGCAAGGGCCACCCATGCGATGCTGCGCTGACCGTGCGGTAATACTAGCCAGGCAGCCAGCAAGGGACCTGCCGCCGCGCCGGTATTGCCGCCAACCTGAAATACTGACTGCGCCAACCCGTGCTGGCCGCCGGAAGCCATGCGGGCGATGCGTGAGGCTTCCGGGTGAAAAATGGATGACCCCATGCCGACGCAGGCTGCTGCCAGTAATATCTGTGTGAAGCTGTCGGCATTGGCCAGCGTCATCAGTCCGGTAAAGGTGCATAACATCCCTACCGCGAGCGACCAGGGCATGGCACGCCGGTCGGTGACGGTACCGACCAGCGGTTGCAACACGGATGCCGTGAGCTGAAAGGTGAAGGTAATCATGCCGATTTGCACAAAATCAAGGTGAAACTTGCCTTTGAGTAAGGGGTAGAGTGCCAGCAGCAACGATTGCATGATATCGTTCAGCAAATGAGAAGCGCTGATGGCGCCAAGTATGGACCACACGATGTGGCGGGATGGAGATGTCGTCATGGTGCGTGCAGGCAGAGCGCCTTCCAAATTGTTCATGGCGTTATTATAACGCCATGCAGTAATCAGAGGTGACACATGAATCGGTTTTTGTTGCGAAAAACAGGGTTGGGTAAACAGTTATTGGCTGGTTTTGTGTCGTTATGCCTGTTTACGGGAGCAGCAGAAGGCGCCGGCGTGCAACCTTCCACGTTCGATAGCGTCATCGGGCATGCGCTGTTGTGCCTGGACGCGCTGGAACCTGTGTATTTCTATCAATATCTTATCGACCATTTTGGTATGCCATACCAGCATCAGGGGGGTGCGTGGTGGTTCCGTACCCCCAATACCCAGTTGTGGGGCGTGCCGGTCAGCCAGGTGCTGGTTAGTGACGGGCATGGCAGTTTGCTGTTTATTGCCGCGCTGGCCGATGTGGCGCCCGAAAAACTTGCAGAAGCCATTACCAGCAATGCCGGTATCCGCTATCAGACAGGCGCTGGCGCCTATCCGCAACGCGAGTCTGTAACAGGTAGCATCATTGTTTATTCACAATTGAATGCCAAGTTATATTGCGCCTTGTCACCGTATTTCTTTCGACTCAGCGCGTATTGATCGCCCCATTTTCTGCCCTTTCAGCCATTGTATGGCAGCGACTTATTCATTTTATCAATTGTTCGAATTCTCCAGGTTGCTGGTGTCATCATTTATTCATAATTGAGTGCCAAACTATATTTGGCATTGTCGCTGCGCTCGTTTCATTTGTCAGTGCTGCTGTCATATATCATTATTTCATTGACTTTTTTTGTGGCAAGGTAGCACTCCGGTTCTGAATCCGGGAGCTGTCTAAAATATATATTCAGATAGTATTGACGTTATTTTTATTATGAAAGACAATTCTGATCAAAACGGTCAGTCAGGTATTTGTCAGGGAGGTTATCATGAAGCGTCACGCGTCGTTGAATCGTGTTTATCGTCTGGTCTGGAACGAGGTTTTGCAGGCTTGGGTAGCGGTAGCGGAAATCGCGCGCGGGCGCGGCAAGTCGTCAGCCAAAAAGCTGGTGGCGGCGATGCTGGCTGTGGGGGCGATTAGCGGCGTCAGCGCGCATGCGGCACCGGTGGGCGGTGTGGTCACGGCGGGATCGGCGGTGATTAACCAGGCGGGCAATACCACGACCATCCACCAAAACAGCGGTAGTGTCTCGATCAACTGGTCGGGTTTCAACATTGCGCCGGCGGAGACGGTGAATTTCATTCAGCCTTCGGCATCGTCGGTGGCGGTGAACCGCATCTATTCGACGAATGGCACGCAGATTTTGGGGCATCTGGACGCGAATGGACAGGTGTGGCTGCTCGACCCGAACGGTATTTTATTCGGGCAGGGCGCACAGGTGAATGTTGGCGGTCTGGTGGCATCCACATTGTCATCGGTAAGCATGAATGGCAATGCGGCGAGTTTTTCCGGTAACGGCACGGGCAGTATCATCAATCAGGGTAGCCTCAACGGCAAATACATAGCGTTGATTGGCAATACGGTGAGCAATCAGGGCACGATTGCGGCGCGTCTGGGCACGGTTGCGCTGGGTGCGGGCAATGCAGTTACCTTGACGTTTGCTGGCGATAATCTGGTGCAGATGCGGGTAGACCAAAGCGTGCTGAACAGCTTGGCGCAGAACGGCGGTCTGATTCAAGCCAATGGCGGCTATGTCATTATGAGCGCAGGTGCAAAAAATGCGCTCCTGGCCAGCGTGGTCAACAACACCGGTGTCATTGAAGCGCAAACGGTCAACAACCAGAACGGCGTCATTGACTTGCTGGGTGGCATGGGCGCAGGCACAGTCAATGTCGGCGGCACGCTGGACGCTTCGGCACCGAATGGCGGCAATGGCGGCAACATCGAGACGTCCGCCCATCAGGTGAGCATTGCCAACAACGCGGCCATTACCACCAAAGCTGCAAATGGACTGAACGGCAGCTGGCTCATCGATCCGGCGGATTTCACGATTGCGCCCACGGCGACGGGAACGGTTAGCAGTGGCACACCCTCCGGAGACATTTCGGGCGCAACACTCGATGCGGCGCTGGGTAACGGCAGCGTGACCATTCTGTCCAGTCAGGGCAGCACGAGCAACGGTAGCGGCAACATCAACGTCGATGACACGGTGAGCTGGAGTGCCAATACCCTGACGCTGACTGCGGCCAACAACGTTAATGTCAACGCGGTGATGACAGCTACCGGCACGGCAGCCCTGACGGTCAACACGGCTACCGCTAACGGTGGCAATGCGGCCGTTGCCGGCGGCACGCTCAATATGGGTTTGTCCGATAGCGGTACATTTACTGGGCGTATTGATGATACCAGTACCGGGGCGTTGACGATCAATAACAACGTGTTTACGATTCTGAGCAACCAGTCCGGGTTGCAAGGCATGAGTACGAGCGGGAATTATGCGCTTGGCAGTAATATTACAATCAACAATACGTACAGCCCCATTGGCAGTTTTTCAGGCACGCTGGACGGCCTGGGTCACGGTATTTCGGGTATATCCATCAGCGGCAATACGAATTATGCGAATGGACTGATCGAACAATCCACCGGCGTGATCCGTAATCTGGCCATATCCGGCAGTGTCACCGGAGGCAGCGCCAACCAAAGCGTCGGTGGTCTGGTCGGCGCCAATTATGGGGCGATTTATAATGTGTCGGCCAACATGACTGTCAGCGGTGAAGGGGATGTTGGCGGGTTGGTGGGATACAACAGTAACGTACAGCAGACGGGGAGTGGAACGACGACGAACACTATCGGCTCCATTGCCAATGCTTTTGTGATTGGCAGCGTCACCGGAACCGTGTTCACGGGGACCAATGGAACGAGCACTTATTATATCGCCAATGCCGGCGGTCTGGTTGGCCAAAATCTTGGGACGGTGAGGTATGGTCTTGCAAAAGTGACGGTTAACGGTGTCGGCGGCGTTGGTGGCCTGATTGGCAGCAACTATGGCGCGGTCAGTTATGGTATGGCGACCGGGAATGTGACCGGCGCTGCGTATACCGGTAACTATGGCCTTCGAGGTTATGTTGGCGGATTGGTCGGCAATAACGGTAGCGGCACACCACTTGGCGGCACACTCGTCAAGACTGGATCCATCAGCACTGGTGCCGCTACTGGCACAGTGACCGCGACGAATGGCGCGGCGGCGGGTGGCCTGGTTGGGCAGAATAGCGGGCCAAATAGCGGGAATACTGCCCCTGCGGCGACGATACAAAACAGTTATGCAAGCGGTAATGTCAGCGAAACCGCGAGTGTCAATTCCACGAACAACGGGGTGGGAATTAATAGTACTCCCGTCGGGTTGGGCGGACTGGTCGGCCTGAATAGTGGCTCGATCACCAATGCTTATGCAACGGGTAGCGTGACGGCGAATCTGACGCAGACGTCATCTGCTGCTGCCGGATTCATTGGCGGTCTGGTCGGCGCAAATTATGGTTCTTCTGCCACGATTACCAATGCCTACGCCACTGGTGCGGTCAATGAAACAGTGGGGGGTGCGTATACGGGTTACTTTTATGCCGGCGGACTGGTTGGCGTGGCGACGGCTGGAAGTGCTGGCTCGACAATCAGCCAGACATATTCCATTGGCAATGTGACAGGTACAGCTGGTCTGGTGACGGCAGGCGCGTTAATTGGCGGGACAGGCGCGATCAGCGTCAACGGCTCAACGCTAGGTGGGCCAATAGTCATTTCCAACAGCTACTGGGATAGCAGCACAGCGGGGGCTGCTGTCGGAGTCAATAACAGCACGGTAACAGGTGGTGCATCGACGTTGAGCGGTGTTGCAGCGTTGACGACAACCCAGATGCAAACCGCGACGAATTTTACCGGATTCACCTTTACCACTACGCCGGGTGCTCAGGGCAACAACTGGGTGATGGTTGACACGGATGGTTCACTGAACAATGCGGGCGGAGTTTTGGGGGCGACTTTCCCGATGCTGGCGTCCGAATACTCGACCATGATACTTAACGCCCATCAGTTGCAGTTGATGGCGATGGCGCCTGCTGCCAGTTATACCCTGGGCATGAATATCAATGCGGCCAATACCAACACCGCCAGCAGTCTGAATGATGTCTGGAGTACTGCGGGCGGATTTGTACCAGTCGGTAATGGTACAACCAATTTCACTGGTGTTTTCAACGGCCAGGGTTACGCCATCAGTAATCTGACTATCAACATGCCTGCCAGCAACGGTGTCGGCCTGTTTGGAATCATGGCTCCATATTCATTGGTTCACAATGTCGGGTTGTTGGGCGGGAGTATCAGTGGCGGCAATTATGTTGGCGGGTTGGTGGGAGACAATGTGAACGGTTACATCAACAATGTTTACACTACGGACAATGTGACGGGTGCAAACAGGGTTGGTGGTTTGGCAGGATTGAATGGTCAAGGCTTCATCAGTAACGTTTACGCCACGGGTAGTGTGAACGGTGGCAGCGCTGTTGGCGGTTTGGTAGGACTTAATGAGGGCAATATCAGCGATGCCTATGCTACAGGTCACGTCAGTGGCAGCAGTAACATTGGCGGTTTGGTGGGACAAAGCCCGGTCGGCACCATCAGCAACAGTTTCTACGACAATCAGGCCACCGGACAAACGCAAGGCATTGGTGGAATAGCGGACGTGGCGGGAAGCGTGATGGGGATGAGTACTGCCAACATGCAGAATTCGGCAAATTTCATCTCTCCCACGACTGCTAACGGCAATGTGAATCCAAATTGGGATTTTTCGACCCCTGTCTGGGGACTTGTCGCTGGTCAAAACAGTGGCTACCCCGTACTGTGTGCCATGACGGCGGGGTGTGTGTCGTTGGCAACACCGGTATACATTGATCCGGCATCCGGTTCGAGCGTGTATGGAACTGTCCCAACGTTCACCTATTCGTTGGTTAATTCCAGCGGCGCAACGATGACCTTGACCAACGCGACGGTCGGCGGGACGGCGACCTACGCGGGGGCAGGCAGCAGCAGCGTGCCGGCGACCACCAGCAATGTCGGTACCTACAGTTTTAATTACTTGAGCGGGCTGAGCCTGAGCGGAACGAACGCAGGCAGCTATCAGCTGGATGCTTACACGATACCCGCCAGTTGGGTTGTTACGCCGCTTGCGTTGTCGGGTTCCATCGCAGCGGGGAGTTCTGTATATGGTTCGGCATTAGCCCCCGGCACCGTGACCTTTACCAATGCCATACCGGGTAATATACCGATAGCGGCAGTGGCGGTGAATACGAGCGGACATCTCAGCAGCAGCGGGCATTTCGACGCTGGCAGTTACACGGGGGTCGAGTCTGTCAGTGGTTTGAGTGGTGGTGCAGATACGGCGGACTATACGTTTGCGGGCATCACGACAGGAAATTACACGGTCAACCCGCTGGCGCTGAATGGCGCGATTGCCGGGGTGACGACGACATATGGCACGATGGCGCCAACCGGCGCAGTGACGCTCAACGGAGTCTTGACGGGTGATGCGGTATCCGCGGCGAACGCGGCAACGATTGTCAATCCGGTCAATAGTACTGGCGGGCATCTGGATGCAGGCAGCTACAGCCAGACGGTTGCCAGTGGCATAACGGGTACGGATGCAGGCAATTACACGTTTGCCGGAGCCACGACGGCGAGCGCGAATTACACGGTGAGCCAACTGGCGCTGACGGGTTCGATTGCGGCTGGCAGTTCTGTGTATGGCGCGGCACTGGTTCCCGGTGCGGTGACGCTGAACGGTGCGCTGTCGGGTGACAACGTGACGGGCGGCACGGCGACGGTGAACACAACGGGCAATACCAGCACCAGTGGTCACCTCAAGGCAGGCGGCTATACGGGCATCGAGCAGGTGAGCAGTCTGTCCGGGGCGGACGCGGCGAATTACAGCTTTGCTGGTGTGACGGGTAATTACACGGTGACGCCCTTGGCGTTGACGGGCACGATTGCAACGGCTGGCAACACATATGGTTCGGCGGTCACGCCGGGTGCGTTGACGCTGACCGGGGTCATCGGGGCGGATCATGTGAGCGGCGTGGCGGGTATTGTCAGTCCGGTGTACAGCAGCAGCCACAATCTGGATGCGGGTACGTATGGTCAGGCTGCGGGCACTGCGAACCTGACTGGAACTGACGCAGGTGATTATACGTTGACGGCGGTGAGCAATCCGGCCAGTTACACGGTGAGCCAACTGGCGCTGAATGGCGTGATTGCCGGGGTGACGACGACGTATGGCGCGGCGGCTGCGCCAGGTGCGGTGAGCTTCAGCAACGCGGTGTCGGGTGACAATGTTGCGGCAGCGAGTACGGCGACGATCGTCAATCCGGTCAATAGTACTGGCGGGCATCTGGATGCAGGCAGCTACAGCCAGACGGTTGCCAGTGGCATAACGGGTGCGGATGCAGGCAATTACACGTTTGGCGGAGCCACGACACCGACGGCCAATTATATCGTGAACCAATTGGCGCTGACGGGTTCGATTGCGGCAGGCAGTTCCGTGTATGGTGCGGCACTGGTCCCCGGTGCGGTGACGCTGAACGGTGCGCTGTCGGGTGACAGTGTGACGGGCGGCACGGCGACGGTGAACACAACGGGCAATACCAGCACCAGTGGTCACCTCAAGGCAGGCGGCTATACGGGCATCGAGCAGGTGAGCAGTCTGTCCGGGGCGGACGCGGCGAATTACAGCTTTGCTGGTGTGACGGGTAATTACACGGTGACGCCCTTGGCGTTGACGGGCACGATTGCAACGGCTGGCAACACATATGGTTCGGCGGTCACGCCGGGTGCGTTGACGCTGACCGGGGTCATCGGGGCGGATAACGTGAGCGGCGTGGCGGGTATTGTCAATCCGGTGTACAGCAGCAGCCACAATCTGGATGCGGGTACGTATGGTCAGGCGGCGGGCACCGCGAACCTGAGTGGAACTGACGCCGGCGATTATACGTTGACGGCGGTGAGCAATCCGGCCAGCTACACGGTCAACCCGCTGGCGTTGAGCGGCGCGATTGCGACCGGAACGTCCGTGTACGGCGCGACATTGAATCCAGGTATGGTGAGCTTGAATGGCGTGTTGTCGGGCGACCAGGTTGGCACTTCGGCAGTAGCAGTCAACACAACCGGTAATCTGAGCGGCAGTGGTCATTTGAATGCGGGTTCTTATACCGGCATAGAATCTGTATCCGGTACGTTGAGTGGCGCGGATGCAGGCAATTACACGTTCACGGGTGCAACCGGGAATTATACGGTGAATCAGGCACAGTTGTTGTATGTGGCAAATCCGGTCAGCGTGATCAGTGGTCACCCGATTCCGGCGCTTTCGGGTACGGTTTCCGGTGTGGTGTCGGGTGATGCGCCTTATACAGGCGTGCCCGTGTGGGCCACGGTGGCAACGGCATCTTCCGCGCCCGGACATTACGCCGTTACCGGCAGTGGCGTGACGGTGATCGATGCCAACTATCTGGGCAATGTGCTGCAAAGTGCAAGCAACGCAATGGCGCTGAGCATTCAGACCAGCAGTTTGCCACTGGTTGTGCAGAATCTGGTATCTTCGCTGGAAGGTGTCGAGCCAGCCATTTTTATGTCATCGTATAATTTGATGATTGTACAGAATGGTGAACTTGGCCAGGAAGGTAGTTATTCGCCGGCGAACAATGGCTATCAGGATATGTCGTTTATTTTCTGGCAAGGCCATGGTGGCACTGGTATGAACGGGAATATTGGTGCGCCGGGTACGCTGCGGATTCTCGATGGCGGTGTTCGCTTGCCGGACGATATAATAAGCCTGAATTGATGCCATTTGATGCCATGTTGCATGAACGGATGTAGCGCAGCATCGATGCTGTGCTACATTGCCAGAATAATTGACAAAATGAAAGATCATCATCCATGAAAACATCTCTTCCATTACGCCCACTGGTTGTGGCGTTCAGTCTCGCGCTTCCCTTGTTCGCGCAGGCAGCCGATCCTGTCGTAGCACCCAGCGCAGGCTCGATATTGCAGGAAGTGCAACCGAATTTGCCGCAGGCGCCTTCGTCGGGCAACACCGGGCTTACCATCGAGGGTACGGGTCATGGCGGATTGCCGACGACTGTGCCATTCATGGTCAGTAGTATCCATATTACTGGAAACACCAAAATCGATACAGCGACACTACACGCGCTGGTGGCCGATGGCGAGGGCAAGGAAGAGACGTTGAACCGGTTGCAGACGCTGGCAGGTCGCATCACTGATTACTACCATGCGCATGGCTACCCGCTGGCGCGCGCCATTATTCCGGCGCAGCGCATTGCTGATGGCGTGGTGACGTTTGAAGTGCTGGAAGCGGCTTTTGGCAAGGTAAACCTGAACAACCACAGCCGGGTGAACAACGGTCTGTTGCGGGACACCCTCTCACCGATGCAAAGCGGTACGGTCATCGAGCAATCGACGATGGACAATAGTCTGTTGCTGTTATCCGATATTCCGGGTATCTCGGCACACGCCACGCTGCAACCTGGCGCGCAGGTGGGCACGTCGGATCTGAACGTGGTGACAGAACCGCTGCCGATGGTCAATGGCAGCGTTGGGCTGGATAATTATGGCAATGCCTATACCGGACGAGTACGCGGTTCGGGTAACCTGAACATTCTGAACCCGCTGCATATGGGCGATGTGCTGAGCCTGTCGGCGCTGTCATCCGGCTCGGACATGAATTATGGCCGCGTGGGGTATGAAACATTGCTGAATGGTCTGGGCACCCGGGTGGGGGCATCATTCTCGGCGCTGCATTATATTTTGGGCGGCGATCTGGCCAATCTGGATGGCAACGGCACGGCGGAAATCAGCAGCGCGTGGTTGAAGCAGCCTATCATTCGTAGCCAGAACGACAACCTGTACTTTCAGTTGCAGTATGACCACATGGCTTTGTTGGACAATCTCAACAGTAGTGACATTCACGACAAGCGCCATCTGGATAACTGGACGGGAACTGCCAGCGGTGACTGGCGTGATGCTGTTCTGGTCGGTGCGGCAAATACGTGGAGTGTTGGCGTGACTGACGGACAGGTAAATTTTGATGATCCGAATGCGCAAATCAGCGATGCCGGCACGACGCAGACACAGGGCAACTTTGCCAAACTGGACTTCAGTTACACCCGCCTGCAAGGGTTTACCAGCCTTGACAGTTTGTACGTGGCGGTGAGCGGACAGCTGGCCAATACGAATCTGGATATTTCACAACAACTGGTGGTCGGTGGCCCATATACCGTGCGCGCGTATGACATGGGCGTGCTGACTGGCGACGAAGGCATTCTGGGTACGGTGGAATGGCGGCACGATCTGGGTGGTTTGTGGAACGGTGATTGGCAGGCGGTGGCGTTTGTGGACAGCGAAAGCGTTACCATCAACCGTAGCCTGTGGGTCGGAGCATCGGCAG
>JAJYGL010000156.1 GCA_021790625.1 Pseudomonadota bacterium
TTCACCACTTCAGTAATCTGTGCCACACCAATACGCTGCTCATCCGATGCGGTACTGACTTCCGCCAGCAGGCTGCTGACGCTGTCGATGGCTTGCAGGATTTTCTGCATGCGCGCCCGCGCATCCTGCGTACGCTGGTTACCTTCTTCCACTCGTTCGCGCGATGTTTCAATCAGAGCACGAATTTCCTGCGCGGCTGACGTTGTGCGTTGCGCCAATGCGCGCACCTCTGCCGCCACCACGGCAAAACCACGCCCCTGCTCACCGGCACGGGCTGCTTCCACCGCCGCATTCAAAGCCAGAATGTTGGTCTGAAATGCAACACTCTCGATAACCTGAATAATCTGGCCAATCTGCGTGGATGATTCGGTAATTGCCTGCATGGTTTCCACCATCGAATGAACAGCCGCGTCCCCCGCACCGGCGGTTTGGCTGGCCTCGCGCGCCAGATCGCTGGCCCGTGCCACTGAATCTGCACTGTGCTTTACCGTACTGTTGATCTGCTCCATCGAAGCGGCTGCTTCTTCCAGGCTACTGGCCTGCGATTCGGTGCGTTGCGACAAGTCCAGATTTCCGGCCACCACTTCCGCAATCGCTCCGCGCAAAATTTGCACCTGACCGCGTATATCAGCAACCGCACTGCGCACATTCAATCCGGCGAGCGCCAGCGTCTGCAGCAACTGACCCCACTCGCCAACATAGGCAGACGTCTGTTCAAACCGGGTCAAATCCCCGAGCGACAATTGCTCAGCCCTTGCCTGCGCCGCCCGCAGCGGCAACACGGTCATGCGATAGACAAAAACTGACGATAACGCCGCCAAACCAAGAAATAACGGAAAATCAACCCACGTGGGCAGGCCATATTGGCCTATCAGCGCCGCCAGTAATGCCGCTAGCGACAGCACGAAAAACAAACGCCAATGGATAGGCAAATGCAAATTACGCCGCAAAGCAGCCATGGTTCCTGGCAAAATCACCTTGCCATGACGCAAACGCGTACGCAACACACCGGCATCCGCTTCACGCCGCATAGTGGCATACAAGGTTTCTGCCTCCTCGATGGCAGCTCTATCGGCAGGGATGCGCACCGAAATGTAACCACTGACGCGCTCCCCGCGCATCAACGGACGGGCATTGGCCACTACCCAATAATGGTCGCCATTCTTGCGTCTGTTCTTCACCAATGCCGTCCAGGGACGGCCAGACTGCAAGGTCTCCCACATGTCGCGATAGGCCTCGGCTGGCATATCCGGATGGCGTACGATATTGTGTGCTTGCCCCAGCAACTCAGCCTTGCTGAAACCGCTCACCTCTTCAAATGCCTGGTTGCAGTAAACAATCTGCCCTTTTGGATCGGTAATGGTGACCAGTTCCTGATCGGCGGGCAAAGGGTATTCACGTTGTGTGATTGGTTGGTTATTACGCACGACAAACTCCCAAGTTTATTATGATAAACGACACGGATACCCTTATGGGCATCAAGTCGCATCATACTAACATGGATAAATCCAGCGTGACATTTTTGACAAACACAACCCGGACGACCTGATCGTATTTTTGATATGGCGGAATATTGGCAAAAAATGTACAATCTGCGCACATGAAAATCGGGGTGTAGCTCAGCCTGGTAGAGTACTGCGTTCGGGACGCAGGAGTCGGAGGTTCAAATCCTCTCACCCCGACCAAAGGCGCTTACACGTAGGCGTGCGCAAAAGAAAAGAAAAATGAGGGGTTCTTCGTTGCTACCGTTCAATGCAACCACTCAATGCAGCCATGCAAATGTCGACAGTATTTCCATCTGTCCGTGAACATCTCGCGCCAGGATGGGATGCCGGCAGGAAAACAGCGCTCCGTGATGCAAATCGACACTTGCCTGCACCAGAACCCACACTGCCAACAATATCGCCACCGCTCCCAATACAGCGTCATGCTTCATTTCATCACCACTCCATCAAACATTACTTCGGCATGGTAACGGGTTGACGTCGAAAAAGTATGACTGGCAACAGAAACTTTGTTTCAAATGGTTACAGCCTACTTGGCCAGACCTGATAACAAAATGGTTTGTGCCACTGATGGCCGGGCGCGTCCAGGCGTGCGACGCACATACTGCCCATTCGCCGTCATCCGCCATGCCTGCGAATTGTCTTTGAGGTAAGGTTTGATGCCTTCGTTGAGCACCCGTTTTTTCAACCGGGGGTCTCGTATCGGGAAAGCCACTTCAATGCGACGGAAAAAATTGCGCTCCATCCAGTCGGCGCTGGAAAGATAAATATCATCCGCGCCATCGTTACGGAAATAATAAATACGGGTATGCTCCAGAAAGCGTCCAATGACTGAACGCACATGAATATTTTCTGACAATCCCGGCACTTCGGGCCGAATTGCGCAGGCGCCGCGCACGATGAGCTCAATGCGAACGCCTGCCTGCGCCGCCTCATACAACGCCAGAATAATATCGGATTCCAGCAAAGCATTCATCTTGCCGATGATGAACGCTTTTTTACCTGCCCGCGCATGCTCGGTTTCACGCCGAATGGATTCCATCACCCGCGCATGCAGGCTGAACGGCGCCTGCCACAGCAAACGCAGATGCGAAGCGCTGCCAAGACCAGTCAACTGGGTAAATACGTCATTCACGTCGGCACAAATCACCTCGTCACAAGTCAGCAGACCAAAATCGGTATACAAACGCGCGGTTCGCGCATGATAATTGCCCGTGCCAAGATGCACATAACGCCGCAAACCATCATTTTCGCGCCGTACCACCAACGCCATTTTGGCGTGTGTTTTATACCCCACCACACCATACACCACATGGGCACCCGCCTGCTCCAGACGTGCGGACCAATTGATATTGGCCTCTTCATCAAACCGTGCCATCAATTCCACCACGACAGTGACTTCCTTGCCTGCCAGCGCGGCGGCAATCAGTGCCTCCATGAGCATGGAGTCAGTACCCGTGCGGTATACCGTTTGCCGGATAGCGAGAACGTTCGGGTCTTCAGCAGCAGAGCGAATGAAGTCGATGACGGGCTGAAAACTCTGGAATGGATGATGCAGCAACACATCTGACCTGCGTATCACCGCAAACATATCCTCCACCTTGACCAACGGGGCGGGCAAGCCACTGACAAATGAGGGAAATTTCAGTGCTGGCCGGTCAACCTGATCCGGAATCTGTATCAAGCGTACCAGGTTCACCAAGCCATTGACCTGATACAAATCTTCCTGTTGCAGCCCAAATTGCTGCAACAAAAACTGTATCATGCTACTGGAACAGTTATCGGCCACTTCCAGGCGCACCGCGTCGCCAAAATTACGTTGTGATAACTCACCCTGCAAGGCTTCACGCAAATTTTTTGTTTCTTCCTCATCGACAAACAATTCCGAATTGCGCGTTACCCGGAACTGATAACAGCCTTCGACTGTCATGCCGGCGAACAATTCATTCACATGCGCGTGTAGAATCGATGATAAAAACACAAAACCATATTCACATCCGGCAAGATTCTGTGGCATGCGGATAACGCGCGGTAACGAACGAGGTGCCTGCACCACTGCTGCACCGGAATTGCGTCCGAAGGCATCTGTACCCGACAATTCCACAGCGAAATTAAGGCTTTTATTCAATACTCGCGGAAAAGGGTGCGCAGGGTCCAGGCCAATCGGCGTCAATACCGGCATCAATTCACGAAAAAAATAATCACGCACCCAAGCAGCCTGCACTTCATTCCAATGATTGCGCCGCAACACCCGGATTCCCTGCGCGCTCAATTGTGGCAAAATTTCCTGATTCAGGACTTCATATTGCCGATCCACCAGTTGCCGGACACGCGGCTCGATTTCGATCAGGCATTGTCTGGCGGTCAGGCCGTCTGGTGATTGCAGATGCGGCGTCAGTAATGCGCGTTCTTTCAACCCGGCAACCCGTATCTCGAAAAATTCGTCCAGATTGCTGCTAACGATGCAAATAAACTTCATGCGTTCCAGCAAGGGAACACGCTCGTCCTGTGCTTGCGCCAGCACGCGCTCATTAAATGCCAACAGACTCAATTCGCGATTCAAAAAATAATCGGATGACGAAAAAGACATCTTGCCTTCCCAAAAAACAACCAAAATCGGCGGATAATAGCCGCAAAGTATGACAATCTTGTGATTGGAAAATTTAATTTCTGTCGTTACGCCAACAGCACGATGCCGCGCTATCATACGATAGTTAACAACAATCTGCTCAGGATAACACAATGGATCTGATTTTATGGCGCCATGCCGATGCGTTTGATGAAGAAAACGATCTGGATCGAGAGTTAACCCCAAAAGGACATGCGCAGGCTGCGGCAATGGCCGCCTGGCTCAAGCCTCGCCTGCCCGATAACGTGCATATTCTGGCAAGTCCGGCCATGCGCACCCGTCAGACAGCAGAAGCACTGGAACAAAAATTTGACGTACAGGCTGCGCTGGCACCTGACAGACCTGTCATGGATCTGCTGCTCGCAGCCGGATGGCCGCAAGGCAATAAAACCGTATTGATCGTCGGCCATCAACCAACGTTAGGATTGGCCGCCATGCTGCTGTTGACTGGCTCAGAAATACCTTTTTCAATCAAAAAAGGCGGCATCGTCTGGATTAGCAACCGTGTGCGGCAGGAAAGTGAACAAACCATCTTACGTGCGGCCTTGTCGCCGGAATTGCTGAAAAACCAATAGCCAACATAACGCCGGCTATTGGTTTTTATACGTACAACAAACTATCCCAACAAATATAACTCAACGATCCGTCAATCGACCCGTTAACCGACCACTTATCAACGGCGATTACGACGCCCGACCAATGGCAAGGCGGCAAGCAAGCCGGTTGCAAACAGCAGGGCGCCTGAGGGCAATGGTGTCGCTGCCACATTACCATACGCGCGATAATTGCTGATACCACGCGGCAGACATGAAATCGTAAAATCGGTCACAGGGGACAACCAATGAAACAGCAACTCTCCCTGGCCAAAGTGGACAGCGAGATAATCAAAAGCGGTGGAACTCACGAACGTGTCTGAACAAGCGCTATCACAGGCAGAAACCGATTGCAGCGCTCCCGAACCCAAACCAAACTGGGACTCGGTGACCGTCATCATGTTTGACGGACTCTGGTTGCTGATGTTGCCATTATAATACCAGATCTGCGCTGCGGACCCGGGCGTGTAATGTACTGATGCGGTGGCCGTGCCGTGCCCCCTAGTATAAAGAATATCGATAGGATCATTGGTCGGATGGGTAGATGTGGGCAGATATTCTGTCCAAACCGGGGATGCCTGCGCCGGAGCTATCTGCATAGCGGTCACTAGCAATGAAGCTGCGATGGCAAAAGAAACCCGTTTTCCAACATACTTCGTGTTCATGATACGCTCCCAAAGAGATGATTCGAAGATTCAGTAAAAAGACTGTTCGCTAGGTAACATTCTCCACGCTTTTTCAATAGGGTACAATCACACTTTCGGGTAGCGGCCTGTTGTGAAGCAAACATCAGTGTCTGGCTGAAACAACGCCCGCCAGCATTTCCTGTGCGTGCAACCGTGTCGTTTCCGTCAACACTTCTCCGCCCAGCATGCGGGCGATCTCTTCCACCCGTTCCACTGCGGATAATTCTCGCACCAGGCTGGTGACAGCGCCATCCGGATGACGCTGTTTGCTCACCTGCCAATGCTGCTGCCCCTGCGCCGCCACTTGTGGCAAGTGGGTAATGCACAACACCTGTCGCTGTTTCCCCAGTTCACGCAACAAACGACCGACGGCTTCGGCCACGCCGCCGCCAATTCCCACGTCTACTTCATCAAACACCAGCACCGGCACGGCGGCTGCCTGCCCCAAAACAGTCTGCAAGGCGAGGCTGATACGCGACAACTCTCCACCTGATGCGGTTTTTGCCAACGATTTTGGTGCTGAACCTTCATGCGGCGCCACCAGAAATTCCACCTGTTCGGCACCGTGCATGCCTGCGTCTGGCAAAGCAGACAACAAGACATCGAAGCTGCCACCGGTCAGCGCCAGTTGCTGCATCATCCGGCTCACATTGGCGGACAGACTTTCGGCCGCCGATTCTCGTGCCAACGTCAGCTGTTGCGCGCTTTTTTGCCAATTCTGGCGCGCCGTGTCGGCCTGAATACGCAAAGCATCCACATCACCATCCTGCTCCAGTCGTTGCCAGTTTTCCTGCGCCTGTTGCAGACAAACAGCAAGATTTTCCGGTTTTTCACGGTATTTTTTGGCCGTGGAAACAATCTGCGCCATACGTTGTTCAATATCTGCCAATCGCGCCGGATCACCATCGAGCCTGTCGAGATAATGGCGCACGCCATGCACCGCTTCATCGATCTCGGTCTGTGCGGAATCGATGAGCGCCACATATTCCGCCAACCGGGTATCCACCGCCGCCAAGCGCTGCAACTCACTCCTTGCCATGTGCAGCGACGACAACACGCTATCATCCTGCTCGGACAATATATCCAGCGCTGCGGCCGTGCCTTGCTGCAATTCTGCGACATGCGCCAGCATGGCATGATCGGTCTGCAGGTTTTCCCATTCGGCGCCATCGAACCGCAATGCTGTCAATTCGTCGATCTGCCAGCGCAAATGCTCGCGTTCGGCCTGCTGTCGTTCACGTTGCGATTCCAGCACCTCGATTCGTGCCATCAGCGCAGCATATTCGCGATATTGCACGGCGACACGGGCAGCCAGATCACCGGCTCCGGCATATGCGTCCAGCATGTCACGCTGGAATGCTGTTTTCATCAAAGATTGGTGTGCATGCTGCCCATGCAGATCCACCAACCATTCCCCTGCCGTACGCAATTGGGCAACCGTCGCACTACACCCATTGACATAGCAACGAGAGCGCCCATGGTTGTCGATAATGCGTCGCAATATACACTGATTTTCTTCTGCCTCACCGGCAGACAGTTCCTGCCCAAGCAACCATTGTTGCAGCGCGACAAGACCCGTAATATCGAACGTGGCACTGATTTCAGCGCGCTGTGCGCCCTGGCGGATAACGCCGGCATCAGCACGCTCGCCCATGGCCAGTGACAGGGCATCCACCAGCAATGACTTGCCCGCTCCCGTCTCACCGGTCAATACAGTCAAACCGGACAAAAAATCGACTTCCAGTGCATCGACCAGCACAAAATCGCGTATCTGCATGCTCAACAGCATCGCTGACATTTTCACAATTTTTGTCCCCAGTACAGTTTCTCGCGCAATGTCCGGTAATAACTGTATTTTTTCGGGTGTAACAATTTAACGGATGTGGCAGAACGGGTAACGCGCACTGTATCACCGACTTCGATATCGCAATGCCGTTGTCCATCGAAATGCACCCGGGCATCGTCGGCATACAGCAATTCCAGTTCCACTGCCGAATGGCTATTGACCACCACTGGCCTCGCCGCCAACGTGTGTGCGCAAATCGGTACCAGCACAAACACTTCCAGGCTAGGGTGCAGGATTGGCCCTCCTGCCGACAACGCATAAGCCGTCGAACCGGTGGGTGTTGCAATCACCAGCCCGTCCGAACGCTGCCCATAGACAAACTCGCCATCGATACGCAAACCAAATTCAATCAAACGCCCCGTCATTCCCTTGCTGACCACGACATCATTCAAGGCACAGGCAGAAAAAATCGGGTTCCCCGCGCGAAAAATCACCGTATCGAGCAACAAACGGGTTTCTTCATTGAACTGCCCATCCAGCACGGCATCCAGGCATTCCAGCATGGTTTCGGCCGGCACATCGGTCAAAAAACCCAGCCGTCCCTGATTGATACCAAGCAAAGGCACGCCATAACTGGACAAGACCCGCGCAATCGACAGAATCGTGCCATCCCCACCCAATACAATCACCAGATCCGCCTGCTCGCCAATGACGGCAATGCCAGCGGTCGTATGATCCCCCACATCCAGCAAATTGGCAGAATTGTGCGCAATCAATACGGTATACCCGCGCTGACGCAAATAATCCGCCAATTGTGTCAGATTTTCACCCGTTTCCGGGCTGTCATATTTACCTACCAGCGCAATAATGCGAAACGCATCGGTCATTGGTTTACCCCGAAATCATCTTCGGCCGACCACAATGTTGTCCCCATCCGTCAGCCAGTTCCATATTCAACCATATTAAAATGGCGCAACTATGCCACAGTTCAGCATAATTTTGTACAATAGCATGCATGTTAAGTGAGCGCGCGCAAATTCTGCTGAAAACCCTGATCGAGCGATACATCGCCGACGGCCAGCCCATTGGCTCGCGCACCTTGCTCCACCACGCCAGACTCAATCTCAGTAGCGCTTCAATTCGCAGCATCCTGTCCGATTTGCAGGAAATCGGTTTGCTGGAAAGCCCGCATCATTCTGCCGGTCGCATCCCGACCACAGAAGGGTTTCGCCTGTTCACCGAGCGGTTGATGAGTACGCAGACCCTTCATCCGCGACAAATTCAGCATCTGGCAAGCCGTTTGCAAGACAGCGACCCCACCAGACTGGTCAACGAAGCATCCCACCTGCTGGCAGAATTGACCCATTTTGCCGGTGTCGTCAAAATTCCAAAACAACGGCATGCGGCATTTTCCCGACTGGAATTCATTTTGCTGTCTTCACAGCGCATCCTGCTGGTCATCATCAGCATCGATGGCGAGGTGCAAAACCGTATTTTGTCCACTGACCGCCCTTATGACAACGAAACGCTGGGTAAAGCTGCTCATTGGTTAAACGAGCGCTGCGCCGGATTGACCTTCGAAGCCGCGCAACAGGTTTTGCAACACGAATTGCAAAACCTGCATCAGGATATCGACACCCTGATGCGGCACGCCATGCAGGCTGTCACCTTTCCAGCCGACGATTCAACGGAAGACTGGGTACTCTCCGGCGAGCACCAGCTACTCAACAATGCACATTTTTCCAGCCTGGAAAAACTGCACGATCTGTTTGCCATGTTCGAACAAAAAACCACGCTGCTACAATTACTCAACGCCAGCGAAAATGCACAAGGCGTACAGATTTTTATCGGCAGCAAAGCCAACCACGCCCTGCCGGAAGAGTGTAGCATTGTTTCGGCACCCTATTACCTGCACGGCCAACCCGTTGGCACGCTGGGCATCATCGGCCCGATTCGCATGCCCTACGACCGTATCGTTCCTGTCGTGGACATGACTGCCAAACTATTGTCCAACGCCCTGTCTCATTATTAAATCCATGCCCAATCATCCCGCAGTACCTGTTTTACCTCATCCTGCCACCTCAAAAACAGGTATTCTGCTACTCAACCTCGGCACGCCAGATGCGCCGGAAAAAGCGGCTTTGCGTCGCTACCTGCGCGAATTCCTTTCCGATCCGAGAGTGGTCGAATTGCCACGTTGGTTATGGCAGCCTATTTTGCATGGCGTCATCCTGCCATTTCGACCGGCACAATCTGCTAAAAAATATGCCAGCATCTGGGACAACCGTGAAGGCTCGCCACTACGATTTCACACCGAAAAACAGGCCAAATTACTGGAAGGCTGGCTGGCGCAACACGGTCTGGACAATTTTCTGGTCGACTACGCCATGCGTTATGGCAATCCATCCATCACGACAGTGCTTGACCGTTTGATGACACAAGGCTGCGAGCGGATTATCTGCCTGCCCCTGTACCCGCAATATGCAGCTTCCAGCACCGGTTCTGCACTCGATGGTGTATACCGCTATTTGCTTACCCAACGCCGTCAACCCTCATTACGCACAATACATTCTTTTCATGACAATCCGGATTATATTCTGGCGCTGGCAAAAAATATCCGTGATTATTGGCAGAAAAATGGCCGACCAGCTATTTTACTCATGAGTTTTCATGGCATTCCACTACGTTCTGTCAAACTGGGCGACCCTTATCAGCAAGAATGCCTGCGCAGCGGTCAGTTATTGGCCACAGAACTCGGTCTCGAACCGACACAATACCGCATCACTTTTCAATCACGCTTTGGCCGCGCCAAATGGCTGGAACCTTACACCGCCCCAACGCTGACTGAACTGGGGCGACAAAGAACCTCACGTGTCGATGTCATCTGTCCCGGATTCGTCGCTGACTGTCTTGAAACGCTGGAAGAAATCGCCCAGGAAGGAAAAGAACTGTTCAAAGAAATGGGCGGCGGCGAATTCCATTATATTCCGGCGCTCAACGAGCACGCGCATTGGATCGAGGCCTTGGGTAACATGGTAGAGCGCGAACTGTGCCGTCCC
>JAJYGL010000024.1 GCA_021790625.1 Pseudomonadota bacterium
AAGACCGGTGACTCATTGCTCGAACCATTTCACACGCAAATAAAAACAGATTACAATCGTTCTCATATAACATGCGGACAGTGGGAGCATCATGAAACCGTTACAGCAGCACCGTCTGCACGCCAGAATCAAGGAGTTTCTACTGCCTCCCGTCGATGACGGTTTGGTGTTGGGTTTGCGTTCGCCAATCGGGCATGTTGCGGTCGGAAAAGCGTTGAGCTTATTATCCTCGACATCTTACGAACACCTGATCATACAGGATGACGTCATCAGCGATGTACTCATCCGCAGCGCCATCTTGCGTAAAATCAAACCGGACATCATCATCGACTTCATTATACGCAACATCAAACCATTAATGGGCGATGACGAAATCTTGCACCTGCAACTGGATATCGAAATACTGTTGGATGACGAATCACGATGACCAGTATCGCACGCGTTATTGACTGTCTGTGCCTGCAAGTTTTGCGTGTCGAATCGATGCAACGCGTACATGATGTCACCAGACCGCCTGATGACAAAAAATGGGAAGCGTTTGCAGTATTCGATGAAGGCGGCAACTTCATGGAAATCGTTACTGCCCGCGAAGCGGCACTATTTCCGAACCGGATTTTTGCCGACCTGATTACCCGTCGCCCTACTCCGTTTTTATCCAGCAAGGCCGGATTGCGCATGGCGCGCAAACGACTGAACGACGAAAACAGGGATTTTCTGCCCGTAGCCGATGATGACAACCGCTATATCGGCGCCATTTCACGCGCTTCGCTATTCAATACGCTGCTGGCACAGGAACGCCGCCTGTTTTGCGAACGCAACCGCTTCATCAAAGAACTGGAAACCAAACTGGCCGAACACCACATCGCCCAACTGGTGTTTGACAGCACATCGGAAGGCGTCATCGTCGCTGATGCCAACACCATCATTCAGCGCGTCAACCCGGCGTTTTGCCGCACCACCGGTTTCAGCGCAGAAGAAGCCATCGGCAAAACCCCGCGTATCCTGTCGTCAGGTCAACAGAGTCGCAGCTTCTACGCCGACATGTGGCGCAGCCTGCTCACCACCAATACTTGGCAAGGCGAAATCTGGAACCGGCGCAAAAGCGGCGAAGTCTACCCGGAGTGGCTGACCATCAACTGCGTGCGCAACGAACAAAACGAAATCCGCCAGTTCGTCGCTGTGTTTTCCGATATATCCTCCCACCACCACCTGCGTGAAAGCCTGCACCAACTTGCCTACTTCGACACGCTGACCAGCCTGCCCAACCGGATGCTGTTTCAGGACAGACTGCAACAGGCCATCGCACACAGTGAACGTCAACATACCCCTTTCGCCTTATTGTTCATCGATATCGACAACTTCAAACAAATCAATGACGCACTGGGGCACAGTTTTGGCGACAACGTGCTGGCCGAACTGGGGCACCGCCTGCAAAGTGCCTGTCGCCAAACCGATAGCGCCGCGCGCTTGGGGGGCGACGAATTCGCTATTCTGCTACTCGATCAACTCGACGAAAACGCACTGGCGAAGACTGTCGATGATATTCTGCACAAACTGTGCGGACATATATCCATTTCCGGACAAGAAATCTACGTTACCTGCAGCATTGGCGTCGCGGTCTACCCGCAGGATGCTGCCACGGCAGAAATCCTGCTGCGCAACGCCGATACGGCCATGTACCGCGCCAAAATAGAAGGGCGCGAACGCAGCAGCTACTACAAACCGGAAATGAGCCAGCGCATTTATGAACATCTGGTCATCGAAAACACCTTGCGACACGCACTGGAACACAAAGACTTCCACGTTGTCTGGCACCCACAAATTGATCTTGCCAGCGGAAAGATTGTCGGTGCTGAAGTCCTGTTGCGCTGTGAATGTGGTACCGATACACCAATTTCTCCCGCCGTATTCATCCCCATCGCAGAAAAAAGCGGCCTGATTTCCAGTCTGGGAGACTGGGTATTGGAAACTGTCAACAAAAAAATACCTGACTTGTTCAGCGGACTGCAACAACCTTTTCGTATCGCCATCAACCTGTCCATGCTGCAACTGAACGACGTTACCCTGAGACGGGTGCTGGCGCTGGCCCAGTCTCTGCAACAACACCATCTGACACTGGAAATAGAGCTCACCGAAAGCGCGCTCATGCAAACCGCATCCGGATACGAACATGACCTGCAACACCTGCGCAATCAGGGCGTCGACATTGCCGTGGACGATTTTGGCACTGGTTATTCCAACCTTGCCCGTTTGATTGAACTACCCATCAGCCGACTGAAAATCGATCAATCCCTGTTGTATGACCTGCGTGAACAATCCGGCCAATATCAAATCATCAGCGCCATTATTGCCATGGGGCATGCCCTCAAACTAAAAATCCTGGCGGAAGGCGTTGAAACCACAAACCAGGCTGATATCCTGACCCGCCTCAACTGCGACGAAGCGCAAGGATTTCTATATCACCGTCCTCTGCAGACCGATGTATTTGCACAATTGCTGCGCGATAACAAAATATTACCGTCCGAATAATGTACCGGGTTCCGGGTTCCGATTATCGCCATCACGACAATCCTTTTACCTCGCCAGATTTTGCCCTATAATCCAGCAGTGGCATTCAGCCGCCAGACCAACCCTCTCTCGCCCCACATCAGACACCACAATCAGACACCACAACCAGACAATGAATGCACCGATTTTTGAACTTGCCGATGTCTGCAAAAGCTACCCCATCCACCATGGGCGCGACCAACGACCCATTCTCAAAAATATCAACCTGCGTGTCAACGAAGGGGAACGCTGGGGCATCCTCGGCCGCAACGGTGCGGGAAAATCCACGCTGATCCGGCTTATCAGTGGCGCTGAATACCCGCACAGCGGCACCATCACCCGTCACCGTTCCATTTCCTGGCCGCTGGCCTTCGGTGGCGCTTTTCAGGGCAGCCTGACCGGTCGTGACAATGTGCGTCTGATTTGTCGCGTCTACAATATTGATTTTGTCAATTGCATCGCCTTCGTGGATGAATTTGCTGAACTGGGCGCTTACCTGTACGAACCTGTCAAAAGCTACTCCTCCGGCATGGCGGCACGGCTCGCCTTTGCCATCTCCATGTCAGTCGAGTTTGACTGCTTCCTGATAGACGAAGCCATGTCCGTCGGAGACCACCGCTTTCATCAAAAATGCAACACCGAATTATTTGAAAAACGCCACGACCGCGCCATGATCATCGTCGCCCACCAAATGGACCTCATCCGCGAGCACTGCGACCATGCCGCCATTCTGGAAAACGGCGAGCTCAGTATCTGCGACAATGTGCAGGAAGCCATTGAACGTTATGGCGCGCTATAATGCCAGACTATCCGCTTACCGATGAATCTGCCACACTCAATTTTGGCGCGCAATTATCGTCCGTGCTACACGCCGGCCTTATCATTTATCTACATGGCGAGCTTGGTGCCGGCAAAACCACACTGGTACGAGGCATTTTGCGTGGCCTTGGTTATACCGACAAGGTAAAAAGCCCTACCTATACATTGGTGGAAGTGTATAATACCGTTAACTTTCCGCTCTATCATTTTGATTTGTATCGTTTCAAAAACCCAATGGAGTGGGAAGAAAGCGGATTTTCCGAACATTGCAATGCCCACAGTCTATGTTTGATTGAATGGCCAGAACAAGCACTACCCTTATTGCCACCGCCCGATTTGCGCATTCAACTCACCGAGCAGCGGGAAGGCCGGCTCCTGCGATTGACAGGCGAAAGCCGTCAAGGGAAAGACTTGTCACGCTTACTCGCCTGCTGACGCTGTTTTTCGCCATTCTGCTCTTGGGTTTTTCAATAGACGGACTGGCCGACAACACCCTGCGTGACGTGCGTTACTGGCCATCACTCGATTACAGTCGCATCACGTTCGAATCCGCAGATACCATGCATTATCACCTGTTCGCGCTCGATCACCCCAAGCGTCTGGTACTTGACCTCGATAACGTGAACGCCACACCCGCACTGCAAAAACTCTGTGACAAAGTCAATGCCAACAGCGACCCCTGGATCGCCCGCTTGCGTTACGCTCCCAACCGACCGGGCGTGTTACGGCTGGTGATGGAACTGCGCGATGACGCGACGCCGACTGCGTTCAACTTGGCGCCTGTCGGCAATTATGCGCATCGACTGGTCATCGACATTTATCCGGGTAAAGCCGCAGCCAACGCCAATGCCGCTCAACCCAATGCCGCTCAACCCGCCACTCAACCAGCCGCAACCAATAATTTATCTGCTGCCGCAGCAGCAGATAAGCCTCAAATCCAACAGTCTCCCGATACAGCAGATGTCATGCCAAGCCCGAAAACAACGGACAACGCCAATGATGCGAGTATAGACACCCACATCAACGCACCAGACAGCGCAACAGGCAGCGCTCCTGCCGACGACACGCCGCTAGGCAATTTCACCATCACACGCCCGGTCATTATCGCTATCGATCCCGGACACGGCGGCGAGGATCCGGGCGCTCATGGCGAAGGAGGAACGCTGGAAAAAAACGTCACGTTGGCCATTGCCCGTCGCGTGGTTGCCAAACTCAACCGTATTCATAATGTTCAAGCAAAGCTAACGCGCGATGGAGATTACTTTATTCCGCTGGCAGAGCGTGTCAACAAGGCACGCCGTATGAATGCAGACCTGTTTGTATCCATCCACGCCGATGCGTATGTCACGCCGGACGCGCGCGGTTCAAGTGTATTCACCTTGTCCGAACACGGCGCCTCCAGCGCTGCCGCACGCTGGCTGGCCAAATCCGAAAACGAAGCCGATCTGGTCGGCGGCATCAATGTCCACACCAACGACCGCGATCTGGCCAAAACCTTGATCGACCTGTCGCAAACGGCCACCAACAACGACAGCCACCGCATTGCCCACGATGTGTTGTCACAACTGTCCAAAGTCAACCATCTACACAGGGGTTTCGTCGAACAGGCCGGTTTTGCCGTACTCAAAGCACCAGATATTCCCTCGATTCTGGTAGAAACCGCGTTTATTTCCAACCCACAGGAAGAACGGCACCTGAATGACCCCGACTATCAGGATAAGACGGCCAGTGCGATTGCACACGGAATCGAACAATACTTTTCCAGCAATCCGGCCACCCTGCGAGGAAAACTGGCCAAACGCCAGTAACTTGACTCCTGCCCAACCGAAAAACACATATCATGCCAGAAATTTTGCCACTGCCTGATTTGCTGATCAGCCAGATTGCAGCAGGGGAAGTCATCGAACGACCTGCTGCCGCGCTCAAAGAGCTGCTGGAAAACAGTCTGGATGCCGGAGCACAAAGTATTCAGGTGCATCTGGAAGACGGTGGCATGCAAAGCCTGCGCGTCAGCGATGATGGCTGCGGCATCGCTGCGTCACAATTACCACTCGCGCTGTTACGCCACGCCACCAGCAAAATTGCGACTCTGGATGATTTACAGCAAGTCACCAGCTTCGGGTTTCGCGGTGAAGCGCTTGCCAGCATGGCTGCCGTGGCAAAAATCCGCTTGATCAGCCGTCCGGCAGAAGCAGAACATGCCAGCGAGATCACAGCCGAAGGCGGAATACTCGGCACCCCGATGCCCTGCGCCGGCAATCCCGGCACGACGATCACCATCAGCGACTTATTCTTCAATACGCCAGCACGACGCAAATTTCTCAAAACCCCCGGCACCGAATACGGTCATTGCGAGACCGCGTTCATCCGCATGGCGCTGGCGCGCCCGGACATCGCCTGTTCGCTCACCCACAATCACCGGCAACAGTATCAGCTAAAACCACAATCGATTAGCGAACGAATTACCAGCCTGCTTGGCGATGCCTTTAGCGATGCGGCCGTGACACTGGATGTCACTACCGGTTCATTGCGCTTGTCCGGCAAAATATTACGGCCAACCGCCTCCGCACGTGACACGCAACACCTGTTCGTCAACGGCCGCTTTGTGCGCGACAAACTGCTCGCTCATGCCTTGCGTCAGGCATATCAAGACGTCCTGCACCATAACCAGCAACCCGCCTGGTGCCTGTTTCTGGAACTGGACGCCCGCGAGGTCGATGTCAATGTTCACCCGGCCAAAACCGAGGTACGCTTTCACAACAGTCGTGCCATTCACCAGTTCGTTTACCATAGCGTCCATCGTGCATTATCGACACCACTTACTGCCACTTCCGCAGAACCGGACACCGCACCCACCGTGCCGGAAAACTGGCCATTGACCATGCCGTCCGCAACACGGCCGCCCGCAACACAAAAACCCTTTTTCAGCCATTCAGCCCAACAAGGCTTCACTGGCTGGATTGCCGAACCCGCTGTACACTACCCTGCAAACCAACGCTCCATATCTGCCACCCTACCGGGCAACACAAACAACACCAGCAATCCGGAATACGCCCCGGAGCATCCGCTGGGATACGCACTGGCACAATTACATGGCACTTACATTCTGGCACAAAACGAAACCGGACTGATTGTGGTCGATATGCACGCCGCACACGAACGTATCCTGTACGAACGGCTGAAAACCGCGATGATCCAACAAAAAATGGCCAGCCAGCAACTTCTGGTTCCCCTGACATTCGATGTCGACAACGCCACCGTTGCCACCGCCATCGAACAAAATGAATCACTGCGCTCCTTTGGACTTGACATCACACAAGTCGCGCCAAACACGCTGGCCATACGCGCCTTGCCACAGTTGCTGCAGCAGACCAACCCGATACCGCTCGCGCGCGCCGTTCTCAAGGAACTGGCAGAAACCGGCCATAGCAACCAACTGGAAGCGCAACGCAACCAGGTGCTCGCCACCATTGCCTGCCACGGAGCCATCCGCGCCAATCATACCTTGTCACTCGAAGACATGAATGCACTCCTGCGGGACATGGAACGCACCGAGCGCGCCAGCCAATGCAATCATGGACGCCCGACATGGATTGCCTTCGAAATGACAGCATTGGATCGCCTGTTCATGCGCGGCAAATAGCAGCAAAAAATAATACATCAGCAATGCACCCCAACATTGCCCGTCAGAGCAGCAAGGCAGCAAGGAAAGATGGTAAGCCTGGCCTGGTTTTTGCTTCAGTCAAGACAGGATGTAACCCTGTTATGTCCTGTCTTCATCCTCCATGCGGTATTCGGGGCATCTTCGGATGCCCGTTTTTTTGCCCCACGCTTCGATATAACCCAATACCCGCGCCACATCGTCCAACAATCCATCAAACCCTTCCTGCATTACCGTCACCAACAACGGCGCACTCAAGCACAGGCGCAAAGCCGCGAGCGGTTCACCATCTGGTGCCGTGCCACAAATCACCGGCTGTCCCAGCAATACCGGCGGTTGCCCTGCCACATCCGGTTGCTGTAACTGGCGATAACAATCACTTGCCCAACGAAAAGACAGTGGTTGTCCCGAATATGCATCCCGTAACAAAAAAGGGAAAATGGTAGGCATGCCATCCCAACTTTCTGCCCGTCCACCTGCACCATATTCAGGCAAGTTTCCCGACAAAAGCGCCAAAAAAGTGCTTTTCTGCATCAGGGCAAGTATTTTCCGGTTCAAGCGAAACAAACTGCTGGCCAGCATTTTTTCGTCCAACGCAAAAAACGCCGTCATTTCAAACAGCGCAGCGTGCCAGCGCGCCAGCACACCAAACGCCGGCGCGTTCATCGGTAAGCGAGACAGCAGGGCCGCATTACCCAGCAAAGCGCCAGAAAAACTGGGGCCTGCCATGAATTTTGATCCCGTCAGCGCTACCAGCCAGCCAGATTGCACATAACGGCGAATGGTGGCAGGCGCCAGACGAAACTGGCTACCATCCACCAGCACCGTCACAGTATCGCCCCATTCAGCCTGCAATCGCTTCATCAATGGCAATGAAGGTGCTATCAGACCGGTTTTCGAGCCATCAATCGCCACCAGCAATACCTGCTCACCGGCCTGCACTGCGCTGCGCACGGCCTGTTCCACCTCCCAATCAACCGCCTGCACAGGCCGCAGGCTGGCATCGGCTTCTCGCAATGAAATCACGTCAACGCTACCGATGACCGGTTGCAGCGCAGCCGGCACCCCACTACCGGTTTCATGCGTCGCCATCATGATGACCCGCAAAGGTGTGTGCGCAAACAGTGTCACGGCAAGACGATGCGCATCGGTTCCGGAAGCAACCAGTCTCACCGCCGCCTCATCATGATGAAAACCCAATAGATGAATGAATTGCTGCATCATGCGTGTCGTTTCTGCCACCCGCACTGTCTCGGGCGAAGCGTCGACAAAATGTGCCGTCAACGCTGTCCGCCATCTGTCTGTAGCCTGCCATGCCAACGTACCCGGCGGCGACGCCGTGCAGGAACCGAATGCCAGAACGTCAGGCTGCGGTAATGCCGTACAACCATAACGGTTGCGACCGGTAAGCGCATCAGGAATGATGCGTGCATCACCACCTTCCGTCAGAAGTTGCGCCAATGGCGGCAAGATATGTTCGGACTCACGCAGCATCAGACGGCATCAGACAGCATCAGGTAATGGCATCCGCCAACATATGCTGGAAAGCATCAAATACGACTTGCATGTGCGCTTTTTTATAAGGAAAAATATCCTCCGGGTCGAGCGCATGCACGATCATGTTGCTGTCGATTTCAAACACCAACAGGCGTCCATCCGACGTTTCCGCACAATCAATACCAAGATAGTCCAGCCCGGAACGCCGCGCGATTTCCTGCAGGGCAGGCGCATGGTGTGCTGCAAACGTCTGGTCGAAATCGGTCATGCGCTGCGCTTCTTCCGCCCGGTTATCTGCATTACGCAACATATCGGCATTCAGGTAATGTACCATCCAGTGCTGTGATATCGCCAGATGGCACAAATACGGTTTTCCCCGCATCAAAACGATACGGTATTTGCGAAACCGCCCATCCTCGCCACGATAATCCACAAAAGGCGCCAAAAAGAACGTTGGTTCCTCATGTGTTGCCAGATATCTTTCCAGCGCAGACAAATCATCCACTTTTTCCAGCCCTTGCCCGGCGTGCGAATCTACCGGCCTGACAATGCAGGGAAAAGTGCAATCCGGCAAACTTTCCTGACCTCCCCCCTGCACCAACTCTGCCAGGCGATCGCGTGGCAAACGCAAGGTTCGTGGCAATGAAATGCCATCAATATCATGAAATGTTTCCCAAACCTCGTCACGTGACAAACGGTTGATATACTCCGGACGATTAAATACCGGTACGGTCACTGTGCGCAACCATTCCGCCATCTTGTGCAGCAACGGACGATTCTCTTCCGACTCTGCAATGGCGACAAAAATGGCATCATGCGCTGGCAACTGCTGTAATTGAATATCCGATGGAGAGAAATCCGCTGTCACATACAACATATCCAGTGAAATATCGCTATTTTCCACCAGAAATTCGACCGGTGTATTCGCCATCAAATCACCCTCGCCAAAAATGGCCAACAAGCGCAAACGCACGGGAAACCGTTTGGCCGGTTGATGAAATACCCGTTGCAGCTTCAATGCTTCGCGTTGCATGGCCAGCGCAAAATCACGGTTCTGCTTCAACTGGAAAATGGTGGCGATATCCAGCCAGACCTCGGCAGCCTGTGGTTTCTGCTGTGCATATTCGATCAATTTGCTGCCCAATGGCGCCAAATCAATGCCCTTGATAGCCATGCGCATCAAATCTGGCAAGCCGATAAAGGGCACGCCAGAACTGGTCGCCGTCTGATTCATGCTCATCCTTTCCCTCGTCCGTTCCGGAACTGCCGCCCAAAACGCAGTACTGCCTGCAACAACACATCCACATCCTGACGACAGGTTCGATGATTGACGATTGCCGCCCGAATTGCCAGTTTACCCTGTATCGTCGTGGTAGACGGGGCTGCCAGCCCGCTGTTCTGCACTGCCACGACAATCGCGGCATTGAGCGCATCAACATCAACACCATCCTGTCCACGGTGACGGAAACAGACAATGTTGAGCGAAACCGGCACCAGAAGTTCCAATTCCTCATGGTGCACAATCTGTTCACCCAACCATGCCGCGACGGCACAAGTCTCTGCGATCATGCGCCCCATCCGTTGTGCGCCATATACCTGCAAGGTGAACCACGCCTTGAGCGCGCGAAAACCGCGCGACAAATCCGGACCAAAATCACAAGGCCAGGGCGACCCAC
>JAJYGL010000129.1 GCA_021790625.1 Pseudomonadota bacterium
CAGCAGTCTAGCCGGGTTTTGCTAATGGAACAAACGAGATTAATTGAACCTGGAGATTAGATAATCTAATGTCATCACGCCAAATGCCTTCACTGAATGCGCTGCGTGCTTTCGAAGCCGTCGTACGGTTACGTTCCTTCGCCCGAGCAGCGCAAGAATTGCACGTCACGCCGGCGGCTATCAGTCAGTTGGTACGACAACTTGAAACCCATGTGGGAACGACGCTGTTGCAACGTGGTGGCAAGCAATTGGCGCCCAGTGTCGCAGCGTTGGCAGCGATGCCTGACTTGAGCCTGGGCTTTGATACGCTGGCGCGGGCGGTTGATCGGCTGCGTCCTGAAGATAATGGCAATAACGGCGTATTGGCGCTCTCCGCGCCGCCAGTGTTCGCTTCACGCTGGCTGGTACATCGGTTGGACGATTTTCACACGCATAACCCGAACTTTGAATTGCGTTTGCTGGTGACGCGTCGTCTGGTAGATTTTACGACGGAAGACATCGATATCGGGCTGCGTTTTGGTAGGGGTAGCTACCCTGGCCTGTATTGCGAACGCTTGATGCCGGAGACTGTTGTGCTGGTGGCGGCTCCTGCTCTGGCTGCCACGCTGACCAGCGTGCACGATTTGCTGCGTTGCGCTCTGTTGAATGACGATGCGCAAAGCTTCGATCCCTCCATGCCAGACTGGCCGGACTGGTTGATGCTGCAAGGCGTGCCGGTTGAGCATGGTTTGCGCACCCGTAGCATGGGCGATATTAATCTGGTCATTGAAGCTGCCATGAACGGTTTGGGTGTGGCTCGGGTCTGGCGCAGCCTGGTTCAGAACGAACTGCGCCGAGGCGGGCTGATACAACTGTTCGATATGGTGCAACCCATTGATCGTGCTTACCATCTGGTCATGCCGGAACAACGCTTGAAATGGCCGAAGGTGGCGGCATTCCGGCACTGGTTGCAAAGTCAGGCAAATTAACTGCCTGCCATGGGGCTGACGAATTTCATTTTTTAAATAATTTGCGTCCGAGTTGCCATCCAATCCATGCACGTTGTATCCATTTGCCTGTGTGCTTTAAACGCAAGACGGCAAGTATCAGGCTGGCGCCCACGAATATGGCGGGGTGACGTTTTAGATAACGAAGTGTTGCGATCCCGCGATCCACTCGTAATAAATGCGGGCGTAAAAATCCGGCGCTTTTCATCAGTTCAGTCCGCTGCGCTGCAGTTTGCGCCAATAAACGTTCGCGGCGTTGAGACAGATGAATTAATTTTTTATTCATTTCTTATTCATGGGCGCAGCTGTTGTCGATCTTTCGATAATTCGTCCAGTGTGCTGGCAAACCATCTGGGCTTGATTTGTAATTTGTGCAGCACAAACCACCATGCCGCCATGCCAGCGACCAGAAAAGCTCCGCTAAAACAACCGAGCACCAGCAGTCGATGGTTATTCCAAAATGCGACCACAACCAGAACCGTCAGCAGGATCACGCCCACGCCGAGTAAAAATAACCCGATCAGCATAACGATCAACAACAACGTCAGCCGTTCCCGCTCTTCTTCCATCTCAGTGGACAATAAATCAAGCCGGGTGTACGCGATTGCAACCAGACTCGCTGCAAGCCCTTTGAGGGAATCAAACAATCCCTTGGTTTCGGTCGGTGTTTGCTGATCCATCATCCAGCGTCAACGGCGGCTGATAAGAAAACCGACCAGCAGCCCGAGACCAGCCCCGATACCAATTGCTTGCCATGGATTCTCGTGAACATAGGTATCGGTTGCCTCGACGGCCGCCTTGGTTCTGAACAGCAATGCTTCTTCAAGATCAGATATTTTTTCTCTTGCTCGGGCGATAGAATCTTCCACCCTACTGCGTGCGGTGACCAGCGCTTCACCACCTTGGTTGGCTGTGGCCTTAATCAAGGCCTCAGCGTCTACCATGACGTTCTTAAGGTCAATAATCAGCTGTTTCTTTGTCACATCAGTAGATTCTGCTTCGTTATAATCACTATTGGCATTCATGGGTGTTTCCTTCAGGTTAATCAAGAAAATTGGCTGTTGTTATACGTCCAGCCTGGGCGGGGCCTAACCGCTGTGCCTGCTTGAAACATTGCACTATAGATTCTTCTACAGATTCTTCGAGTCCGGCAGGCTCCTGGCCCAATGCCAAGAAGTGATACTTATAGGCTTTAAACTGATGGACGGTCTGTGCGTTGGCGCACCTATGTTGAATGTTGGGCAGGAATTTGATCCTGAGGAGAATAGGGGGTTTGGTTTATCTTCCTCAATCCAGGTAGGTGCTGATGTACCGGCATGGAGGGATTGATCAGTGGCTTGAAACGAAGGAGGTATCTATACCGATTGATTCAGAATGTCTGGTCAGGTCAATATATCCGCGCTGGTCGGGTACCGGGTACGCTGGGCGAGGGACATGTACGCTCGATGTGAGTGCCGTGAACAGCGCGGGAGAAAGCGGAAATTCAGCATTGCTCCCAAGGTAGCCCGTCGTGGCGCCATCCATTCAGGCTGCTTCGGTGGTGGAATTCATCCCGGTCTCCTTCGAAGCCGTGCAGTACGCTGTATACTTCCCTGAAACCAGCTTCCATTAGCGATTTCCCCGCTTCCAGTGAACGTACGCCGCTCCGGCAGATGAGTAGAACCGGGCAGGATTCGTTCGCTATTTTCTTTACCTGAGCGACGAAGTCTGGATTGATTTCCCAGTCCGGGCCATCGATCCAGGGCACATGGCTGGAATTTACGGGGTGCCCGATGAAAAGGAACTCGATTTCACTGCGTACGTCGACGAGTACCGCGCTCGGGTTGTTTTTCAGAAACAGCAAGGCTTCTTTCGGATCGAGTGATTTCATGGCATTCCTCAGCGTTATTGGGGAATGGTAGCGCGTATTGGGCATGCCTGTCTATCGAGATAATGGGGTCACAAGACAAAAGAGATGTGTGGGTCAGATATTACCTTGAAAAGGAAGCTCATTGATTCTGATATCCAATTGATTTTCAATCGCTGCTCATGGACAAGCGAGCTTTGTTGGCGCGTGATGCATCGGGCAGGAAGATCAACTTGTGCGGCACGATTTATCGAGTTTAAACACCGCTGAACGTAAGTTGTATAATGTATTGCGTAACAGCTGCAACACAATTGGGCTGCGGTTGTCACAGGAACGTACAATTCAAAGGAGTTGATTATGAATCGAGCCGCAGGCGCCATTATGGGCGCTTTGATTGGTGATGCTTTGGGTCTGGGGTGTCACTGGTATTATGACCTTGCTGAGTTGCGCCGCGACCATGGAGAGTGGATTACCGGCTACACCACACCGAAGCTGGAGCGCTACCACGGTGGCATGAAAGCTGGACAATTGTCGCAGACCGGGCTCATTCTTGTCATGCTGCTCGAATCGGTCACCGAACAGGGGGAGTATCGGGAAGATGATTTTACCCGTCGCCTGGATGAAGAGTTATTCCCGTTGCTGAATGGCACTGCAGCGTATGGACCCGGGGGCTATACCAATCAGTCTATCCGCGAAGCCTATCGGCGGCGTGTGCAACAGAAAAAATCATGGCGCGAAACAGGTGGTTCTGCCGATACCACAGAAGCTGTAGAGCGCGCGATCGTTCTGGCGGTCAGGTATGCCAAGCAGCCACACCAAGTCGCGGAATCGGTGGTTGCCAATTGCATACTGACTCAGAACGACGAAACCGTTGTCGCCATGAGTACTGCCTTTAATGCTGTTTTGGCCTTGTTGGTGGCGGGCGAAAAAATGACGCCCGCGATCTCGGACAAGCTGATGCAACTGGTGCGTCAGCACAAGCTCCCCTTTCATACGGTGACGAACAACAATTTGTCTGCGCTCCATCGCGACGGCGCCGCCCCACTATTGGCCGGGCAGTTCCCCTCTCCAGACGCGCTGTTAATGCCGCACTATATGGCATTGGCGGCACTTGATCCGGATATCAAAATTGAACCCGCCTGGAAAGCAGCCATTGTGTACGGCATGCCATGCGCGATTTATTATCAGCTGCCGGCAGCCTATTATCTGGCAACCCGTTTTGCCGATGACTTTGAATCCGCCGTGCTGCATGCTATCAACGGCGGCGGTCAAAACATGTCGCGCGCCATGCTCACCGGCGCGTTGGTTGGCGCGCAGGTGGGATTGGAAGGTATTCCTCAACGTTTTATTGATGGGCTGGAAAAGAGTGAAAGATTGTTAGCATTGGCTGAGAAATTGAGCGTCCAGAGCGGACTTTAATCCGAAATAATCTCGTTACCCGTCATTTCTGCTCAGGGTGGAATCCATGCGTCTGTGAAGGCGCATAAACAGTACGGTGAAAGTTCGTGTCGGAGAGCAAGCCAAGACATCCACCGTGGTGAGGTAAGCTCGTCGTTACGAGGCGGGACGGGGCTTGGCGGGCGAACTGCCGCGTCGTGCCGCTGGTCAAGGAGAATAACCCTTGACCAGCGCGGTCACGTCTTGCATTCGATCCTGCCAGGCCGCCGTCGCGGCTATGTGGGAATAGATCAGCGGTTCCCTAAGCGCTTACTGTTTTTGGCATGAGGCGTTAGCAAAGGCTATTGAGCCAAAAGCCGTCGCTACGCCGCCCGGAGCGCTCCGCTTAGTTACGATGTTGCAAGCGTACCGACCTTTAGGCGTGTCGGCCAGATAATAGATTGTATCGGTAGCATCATTCTGGTGAATATTCGATATATAGACCTGTGAAAGGCTATAACCGAGCTTATCGGCTGTAATCTTTTGCAGGTGGGGTGCATCGAGTTTTGGTGGAACACTCGCGCAACCGGAAATGGTCACAATCAGGGTGGACACCAAGGCGAGTACGAGGGATGTTTTCATTTTGATTCCTCCTCAACTACACTTTAAAATTGTTTCAGTTAGACAGTATCCGAATTTTGAAGTTCATTGGCAATTGAGTTAAAAAATGAGCTTATGTTACTGCTGGATGTCACTGGTTGTCGCGGATTCAGGTTTGAAGCGCGACACTACTTTTTGATAAAACTTGAATCGGTGACAGGAAGCCAAGCCATTTTCGAGGCCGTTTGTTTGGTTATTGTATACCCACGTTGCATGCTTCGTATTGTATACCCAGCATACCCATATTGTATACCCATATTGATTTCTTCATCATTGATGGCGGCGAAGCCGCTCGAACCCCCTGTTTTTCTCGAAGTACGCCTCCAATCCCATACAATTCAGGCGGTTTGAGCCGAATAGATCAGCGATTCCTTAACAGGTTTAACGCAGCAAGGTTAAAATCTGGTTAGGCAGTTGGTTAGTTTGCGCGAGCATCGCAGTACCAGCTTGCGACAATACATTTTGTTGGCTCAGAACGGCCGTTTCCTGCGCATAGTTGGTGTCTTGGATACGTGCCAGCGATTGCGTCAGGTTTTGCGAATCAGTCTGGATGCCGGTTACCACAGCAGAGAAGCGGTTTTGGTACGCGCCCAATGCCGCTGCATTATTGGTTACCGTGTTGATGGCGCCCTGAATGGCGATCATCGCATTCTGCGCATCCGTGATTGACAACACGTCCACATTGGCAAGACTCAAACCGACGACAGTGCTTTGTGCAGCAGTCGTTCCGGCAATCAATCCAGCATTTTTAGGGTTATTACCGCTGATGGTGATGCCTTGTGAATTATTTGAACTGAGTGTCACCGCGCCTTGGATCGTCGCCACGGTTGATCCGTCTTCGCCGAGAATTATTGCACGACCATCCGCTGCGGTGAGGGTGAAGACCGCGCCGCTGGCTGCCGCAGTAACACCGGTCTGTGTTGAAATGGCGTTGAAGGCGGCGACCAGGTTGGCGGCGGCGCCCTCAGGTGTTACCGCACTGGCGACTGCCCCGACGTTAATTCCATTAATAGAAAGGACATTTGCCGCAAAAGGCACATTGCTCATCCCGACGCCACTATAAGTCGTTGGCTCAGCAGTTGCGGTAACGTTAGACTGCGCGCTGATGGCATTAATGGCCTGTGCGATGGAATAAGCACTGTTAGTAGTTTGCCCCGGGGCACTGCCAACAACAGAAGCACCGACCTGGTAACCATTCAACGTAACATCGCCAGCGTTGAGTGGCACAAACACGGTAGTGCCTGTTACAGTTGTAGAATAAGTGGTTCCTGCGCCGCCCAATGCATTGAGTTGCATACTGGAAATGCTGCCGATGCTAACCTGGTTGCTGCCGCCCGAGTTGGCGCCCACCTGGAAAGTCTCGCCCTGAAAAGAGCCATCGAGCAAGTTGACGCCGTTGAAGTTGGACGATTGCGAAATGCGCTGATTTTCTTGCAACAACTGCTGTACCTGGTCATTTAGCGCCTGACGGTTGGCTGTGGTGTTGGCGGCATTGGCGGATTCCACCGCCAGGCTATAGGCAGACTGCAGATTGGTGAGGATGGTAGACAAGTCGCCTTGTGCGGTTTGTGCCAATGACACGCCGTTGTTGGCGTTGAGCGCTGCTTGGTTAGAACCATTAATCTGCGTGGTCATGTTTTGCGCAATGGCGTAACTGGCAGCGCCGTCGGCGGCGCTGTTGATGCGTAAACCGGAGGACAACCGCTGGATAGCGGCGGTCAAGTTGCTTTGTGTATTGCTCAGGTTGTTCTGGGCAATCAGCGACGCCATGTTGGTATTGAGATAGTCAGCCATGCAGCCTCCGGATTTTGATGTAAAACATAGAGTTGCTTGATCATCGTGCGAGTCGTATGGAAGAATCGGGTTAGAACAGGTAATACAAACTGACTGAGAGCACGGGGTAAAACCCGAATCGAGACAGGTTGCTTTGGTCAGCGCTGCGCTGTGCAGCGGCATCGCTCTGTATCTGGCCGCATGTGCCAGCATTCAGACCGGGGGCGCAGGTGACGGTGAGGTTTTCGTTTGCGTTGCCTTGATACAGAACGCCGAGATCGGCAGTCATGCCAAGTCGTCCGTGAGCGGCCAGTGGGTTGCCATAGCCAACACCAAAATAGGGCGCAAGTTTTTGGAAGCCGACTGTCGCATTGATGCCGCCAATCTGATTGCTGGTATATGTGTTGCCGTTCAGCGTGTAGTCGGTATAATTGCCATTGCTGTTGGAACCATCTGGTACAGCGCTCAGGCTGATGGTGTTATTGTTCAATACCAGCCCGGCTGTTAGACGCAGCCCGGTGCCCATCGGATACCAGTCTATCAAGGTGTGTATGGTGGATAGATTCAAGTTGCCGTTGTAGATGGTTCCGCTACTGTCCTGATTCTCGTTGAGAGAGAGTGCGTCAAACCCCAGGCGGACGTGCCATCCGGGCCAGAAAGCGTGAACATAGTCAAGGCCGGCGCCCAACGTGCCGATATCGAGCCCCAGACCATCGCGATGGTATTCGTCGCTCATGCTGTTGTCGTTCGTGTCGTCGGCCATGGCTTGACATGAATACGATAACGCCAGCAAAAGCGTCAGCGCTCCTGCGATCATTTTTTTGCTGGTATTTGAGACGGGTTTTGTTTTCATAATATTTGCCTTTAATTCAATTAATAATAATTGATATTATGCGGCAAGTTTGTTGCAGGATTATTTCAGTGTGGGCTTGTGGGAATAGATCAGCGGTTCCTTAAAATTGAAACGTGGATATTGGAGCAGGCCGGAATCAAGTTTGTGCCAATACAAGCGGGTTTGCGTTTAGTGGATAATTGATTGCTGTTGATGCGCATAACGTTACGGGTTACAATAAGCCATGATCAGAACATTCAATCACAAAGGATTAACAACCTTTTTTGAAACGGGCAGCAAAGCGGGGATACAGCCGCACCATGCACTCCGGTTAGCCGCCATGTTGCGCCGCTTGAATGAAACGACCAACGCCAAGGGTATGAACCTGCCAGGGTGGGGTTTTCACCCACTGACGGCGAACCTTGCCGGGCATTATTCAGTAAGCGTAAATGGCAACTGGCGTATGACGTTCACATTTGAAGGTGAAGACGCCATATTGGTTGATTATCAAGACTATCATTAGGAGTAAACTAAAATGAAAATGCACAACCCACCGCACCCCGGCCTGACTTTGCGTGATGACGTATTGCCTGCGCTGGGGTTGACAGTAACCGAAGCTGCGCAACAATTGAATGTAGCCCGCGCAACCCTTTCGCGTGTTATCAATGGCCGTGCTGCAATATCGCCAGAAATGGCCTTGCGTATTGAAGCATGGTTAGGCGTGGGGCGTGGCGGGGAAGCCCGCCTATGGATTGCGGAACAAAGCGCCTATGACATGTGGCAAGCCGAGCAGCGCATCAAAGGCGCGCCCTTGCATGTGCAACCTGCCCCACCGGAACGAATAGCCGCCTGACACAGTTAAGGAACCGCTGATTAATTCCTCCATGAACCGCGTTGCGGGTCAAATCGGGAAGATCGCGACGCGTTCGGTGCAGGTCGTAGCTGGGACTTTGACGCCAAGCCGTACAACAAGCGAGCGCCCGATTTGGCCGCAACCCACACAAGGCGCTGCCGTCGGTTCTGATTACGGAATGGATGAAGCATGACCCGCGGGCACGACAAGAAGACTTGTCATCACTAACTGTATGATTTATTTGGTGGGCTGTGTGAGATTCGAACTCACGACCTACGGATTAAGAGTCCGCTGCTCTACCAACTGAGCTAACAACCCAGACCAGTGAGGCGGGGGTGGTGGGTCGGCCGGGATTCGAACCCGGGACCAACGGATTAAAAGTCCGCTGCTCTACCGGCTGAGCTACCGACCCGGTAAAAGCGAGAAATTATACGTGATTTGATGATTTCGTCAATGGTTTTCGGGGTCTTGTTTTGGTACGTCGCGTGTGTCGGTTGCATGAGTGGGTATGTTGTCTGCTGTGTTGTCTGCCATGTTGTCTGGTGTTTGTTGTGGATCGGGGGTAGACCAGTTCTGGATGAGCAGGAACGTGGGGTGCAAGCATTCGCTGGTGGGGTCAAGGATGGGGATGCTGGCGATTTTGGACTGGATGGTTCGGTGGGCTCGGCCGTGGGTGTCGGTCTGGATGTGGGGGTCTGGGACAATGGCTTCGGCGATGAGGGTGAGGGGGTGTTCAATGATTTCAAGGGCTGTCCAGCGCTCACCTTGCCAGGAAAACTGTTTTCCAATCAGGACGTGCAAACCTTCTGGGTCGAGGTGGCTGCGATTCATGTGTGTATCAAACCGGTGAGCCAGTGTTCGTAGATGCGGTCGGCAACGCTGTGCAGGCTGCGTAGTCGGTCTGGCATGTCCTGTTGCATGGCCGCGGCACTTTGCACGCATGGACTGTGCCGTGCGGCGTGCAGTTCGGCCTCGCCTTCACGGCACCAGTCGATAATCATGGCCTCGGTCATTTCGATATGGCATTGCAGGGCAAGGTGTTTTTGCTGAAATACAAAAGCCTGATGGGCGCAACAGGCGTTGCTGAGAAGGTGGGTCGCTTCTGCCGGCAGATCGAACGTTTCGCCATGCCAGTGAAAACTGATGAAGTGTTGTGTTTCACCGAGCCAGTTTTTCGCTTCCGTGGTATCGCATACTTGAACGGCACCCCAGCCGATTTCCTTGACGGGGTTGGCGCGTATGGTGGCACCGAGTGCCTTGGCGATGAGTTGTCCGCCCAAGCAATGGCCGAGCACGGGGATGTCATGCGCAATGGCGGAGCGAATGAGGTGCAGGCTGTCAGCTATCCAGGGTAAGGGGTCGTTGACACTCATGCTGCCCCCCATGAAAACCAGTCCGGAAAATGCTTGTGGATCGCCGGGAATACTTTCGCCTTGATCGACACAGATCATTTGTGTAGGGATGTTTCGGGCAGCCAGAAATTCATCAAGGTAGCCCGCGCCTTCCCGAAGCAGGTGGCGGAAAATGGCGACTGGTTTCATGATGTGTGTCGTTCAATCATGGCGTAGGCAGAGTGGTTGTGGATGGATTCGAAATTTTCACTTTCCACGATGAAGCTGTCGATGCGGGAATCGCGTTGCAGAGCGGCGGCAACATCGCGCACCATGTCTTCGACAAATTTCGGGTTGTCGTAGGCGCGTTCGGTGACATATTTTTCGTCTGGTCGCTTGAGCAGACCAAACAATTCACACGACGCTTGACTTTCGGCAACGGCGACGA